>NZ_JACYHC010001092.1:0-720 GCF_017152085.1 Staphylococcus sp. EG-SA-2 | reverse complement strand
CATGGTTAAAAGATGCTGTTGAATTAAACGAACGTGGTGAAATTGTTATTGATCGTAACAATAATACTAACGTACCTGGAATATTTGCTGCTGGCGATGTCACAGATCAGAAGAACAAACAAATTATCATTTCAATGGGCGCTGGTGCAAATGCAGCATTAAATGCCTTTGACTATATTATCAGAAACTAAAGTTTTCACAGTTTCACTGACAGTATCTTACATTTGTTAAGATGCTGTTATTTTTTTATCCCGACATAAAATCATGTTATGATAAACTTAATATATACAACGAGATGTGCGATAATGCTTAAAGTATGTACCTCTCGCAAACAAATCAATATGAAAATGATATTGAGAAGGAAAAGTATGTGAACGAAATCATTATGCTTTTACGTACGATACCTACATCTAAATTGATACAACCAATTATGCAGTTATTTATAGATAATGCTATCCTTAACATTGTTCAAAACGACGCATTATTGATAGAAAAAGCAACTCATGCACGTAATCATTTGCGTCTATGGTCATTGCAAGGTCATCGTGACATTCCAAACTAATTCAATGTTACTCTATTAAACATGAATACATATTTTTTCAATTAAAGATAAACTAAGGAGTTATATTACATTATGAAAAAGAGATTACTACTAAGTACATTTTTAGCATCTGCATTAATTCTTACAGGTTGCGCGTCCGATCAATCTGATAACGAAGA
>NZ_JACYHC010001091.1:0-721 GCF_017152085.1 Staphylococcus sp. EG-SA-2 | reverse complement strand
TCGAAGTATCCTGTTTTCTCTGCAACACCAATACCAATCATCACTGCTAGTACTAAGCCTAATGCTGGGAACTCTGAGAAATTTTTAATCGTATCATTCATTATCATCGTAAATCCATCATGGCTAATTATATTTTTAATATAAATGGTTTGATGCGTACCTGGATGCTTAACAGATACATTAAATAATGAGATAACCCACGTCATAATGGCTAAGCCCACACACATTAAAAAGAATAAGACGCTAGGATCTGGCAATTTATTTCCAATTTTTTCAACACTATTCAAGAAACGATTGACGATAGACCCCTTTTGTTGATGTTTTGATGTCATCAATGATTCCCCCCTTTGTTAAATATTTAAAGTGTAACAAAAAATACTCTCAAAAGTAACAATTTTCAGAAAATGAAAAGACTAATATTGTTAAATATTTTGAGTTATTCAATAGAAATTGTATAGCAGAGAGTAGCTAAGACTGCCTGGAGACTTAGCTATTAGGTTTATGAAGCATTGAACAGTGGAAAATAAGGACTGTAAGTTTAAGATATGTTGTATAGGAGTGACTGAATGAAACGTTTGGAAAATAAAGTTGCAGTCGTAACAGGAGCAAGTACAGGTATCGGACAAGCTTCTGCAATCGCTTTAGCTCAAGAAGGTGCGTATGTATTGGCGGTAGACATAGCTGAAGCGGTATCGGAGACTGTCGATAAAATTAAAAGTAA
>NZ_JACYHC010001090.1:0-722 GCF_017152085.1 Staphylococcus sp. EG-SA-2 | reverse complement strand
AAGCGAGGTGGCTATTGTGAAAAGGAAATCGAATGTATTAACAATCATAAAAATTGTAACGGATATAGTGGCAACCGTGTTAATCATACGTGCTTTATTAAACAGTCGTAAAGATGCTAAATAAATTGGAAGTTACTTAAAATAAAAAAGCACGCCAATACGTTAGCATTGTTTTCTAACGTTTGGCGTACAACTATTTAATTCAGTATGTTAATTAATCCCAATAAATCGAGTCGATTTCACCGTTTTTAACAACTTTAATATTTTTTCTGTTCTCTTCTAAAGGACGAGTTAAGTCAAAAGTATAGTAATCTCTAGGACCACCATCTTTAATTCTGACAACTGCTTTCTTCACATCACCTTGGCTTAATTTTTTAACAATAAGGTACAGATCATTAACAGTTTCAGCTTTGTAAGGAGTTAGATTTTTATCAGACTCTTTCATTAACTTATCAATACGTTCATCGTCCTTTTTAGCTTGATCTGCTAAATTTTTTGCGATTTCTAAACCTTTCCATTCATAACTAAAGAAAGCTTTAGCATCATTAGTTTGAGTTAAAAGACCTGCAGCGATTACTGTAGATGCGATAATAGTTTTTGTGATATTTTTTTTCATAATAAGTTCTCCCTGTAAAATAAATTTGTACTTACTAATGCGAGTACACTGCTATTTTACAAACGGTTTCATGCATTTACCAGTTAACACTTCATTAATTAAAATT
>NZ_JACYHC010001089.1:0-725 GCF_017152085.1 Staphylococcus sp. EG-SA-2 | reverse complement strand
ATATATTATTGAGTATTACAGGCTGGGACATAAATCAATGTTCTATGCTCTACGAAGTTATATTGGCAGTAGTTGACTGAACGAAAATGCGCTTGTAACAAGCTTTTTTCAATTCTAGTCAACCTTGCCGGCGGGGCCCCAACAAAGAGAAATTGGATTCCCGATTTCTACAGACAATGCAAGTTGGGGTGGGACGACGAAATAAATTTTGCGAAAATATCATTTCTGTCCCACTCCCTACAAGTTGAATAAACGTGCGAAGAAACCTTTTTTCTCTTCTTGAGGTTTTGGTTCTGACATTTCAGACTGTGAAGCTGTGCTGTCATTTTCTGCTTTCGCTTCCAATGAATCGTTCGAAGTAGCTTGTTTAGAAGCTTCTGCATGGGCTTCTGCTACTTGTTGTTCAGCATCATGTTGCGCTTCTGCATCTATTGTAGCTTCTTTATTTGAAGTCTCAGCTGCATTGCCATTTTTAGACTGCTCAACGCTGGCTTTTTCAATTGCTTCAGTTGCAGAAATTTGATCCTCTTTATCTACTTTAGTAGTAGTGCCATCGCCTGCATTGTCTGCTTTAGTATCCGTCTTAGCGTCTGTTGACGTATTCACTCCAGCAACCTTCGAATCTTTACTGTCAGCTTTATCTTCAGTAACAGCATTCTTTTCAACTTTATTTGTTGATTCAGCCAATACTTTAGCTTGAGATGCTTGTGCTTCTTGGATAGCCT
>NZ_JACYHC010001088.1:0-732 GCF_017152085.1 Staphylococcus sp. EG-SA-2 | reverse complement strand
CTAGTTATAATACTATCCTTTGACCGTCTAATATTAGCTTCAATAATACCAGATGTATGGGTTTTGCCATATACAAGGCAAGTATATATTTTTTTCAAGTTTACTTTAGAAAATAAATGATGGATATATCCATATTTAGCGAATATCACAATACCAGTTGTATTACGATCTAGACGCGTAACAATATGTGGGTTAATATTTTCACCATTTTCCTGACAATGATATAGTACTTGTTCGATTAAACTTTCATGAGGATGTTCTCTCGAAGGTGTACAATTTTGATTGTTTGGTTTAGTAACTATGATGATAAAAGCATCTTCATACAATACTTCTAGCTTACGAGCATAAGGTATTAAATTAACACTCGGTATTTCTCGTGGTAAATGAATTTCTAATATATCATTTGGCATTAATTGCTTACGCACTGTGACTGGTTCATCATTAACAATTAAAGCGCCATTATTTTTAATGGCGCTCACTGTCTTCTTAGAAAAATCATGTCGTGCTAAAAAAGTTTTAACAGTTTCCTGTTGTGATATATGATACTTAAATTTCATCGTTCTTCATCACTTGATATGAAAGAATCGTGTACACGTTTCCAGAATGGGAATGGTCTAAAACGTGCAAACCTCACTTTTTCATTTGCTACACGGTATTGTATTGAATTAACATTTTTATGTTTGATACTAACATGATCTATCGTCATTCTAATGGTATCATGATTAACTGGTG
>NZ_JACYHC010001087.1:0-732 GCF_017152085.1 Staphylococcus sp. EG-SA-2 | reverse complement strand
ATTCTGTATAAAATATTTATTGAAATCACAATATGTACATATTCTTACACAAAATGGAATATGTATATATGCACTTTGTACCGTCATTTTAATGCCCCGCTTCTCAGACTGTTTATCCAATCGGCTACATCCTGTTGGACTATCTGCTGTTATTCTTACTTTTAACTTTAACGTTTAATCAATGGTTGTCTAAAATATCGATTCATTTTGATATTTATTCTTGTTTAGAGGGAGTGAGATAGAAATAATAAAGAACCACTAATGATTTATTATGTAGTGGCTCTTACACATTAGCCAGATGTAATATGTCCTTAAAAATAAAATTACATGAGTAAAACTCATGCATAAGGGAGTGGGACAGAAATGATATTTTCGCAAAATTTATTTCGTTGTCCCACCCCAACTTGCATTGTCTGTAGAAATTGGGAATCCAATTTCTCTGTGTTGGGGCCCACACCCCAACTTGCATTGCCTGTAGAATTTCTTTTCGAAATTCTCTGTGTTGGGGCCCCATTGTTATAAGCTCATTTTAACTCTGTCGATGACTGCCAATATAACATTGTAAAGCCCAGGACGTTAATTTATCCTAGGCTCCCTCTTTTTAGGGTTCTCCACCAAATGTGGTGGGTATATAATTTAAAGAACTATTTTAAATTACAACTTTTAGAGTTTTTATTATTAGGCGGCCAGTCCATTATTGGGCTTGGTTGTCTTCTTTTTTTCTCCTTTGTA
>NZ_JACYHC010001086.1:0-732 GCF_017152085.1 Staphylococcus sp. EG-SA-2 | reverse complement strand
CTAGTTATAATACTATCCTTTGACCGTCTAATATTAGCTTCAATAATACCAGATGTATGGGTTTTGCCATATACAAGGCAAGTATATATTTTTTTCAAGTTTACTTTAGAAAATAAATGATGGATATGTCCATATTTAGCGAATATCACAATACCAGTTGTATTACGATCTAGACGCGTAACAATATGTGGGTTAATATTTTCACCATGTTCCTGACAATGATATAGTACTTGTTCGATTAAACTTTCATGAGGATGTTCTCTCGAAGGCGTACAATTTTGATTGTTTGGTTTAGTAACTATGATGATAAAAGCATCTTCATACAATACTTCTAGCTTACGAGCATAAGGTATTAAATTAACACTCGGTATTTCTCGCGGTAAATGAATTTCTAATATATCATTTGGCATTAATTGCTTACGTACTGTGACTGGTTCATCATTAACAATTAAAGCGCCATTATTTTTAATGGCGCTCACTGTCTTCTTAGAAAAATCATGTCGTGCTAAAAAAGCTTTAACAGTTTCTTGTTGTGATATATGATACTTAAATTTCATCGTTCTTCATCACTTGATATGAAAGAATCGTGTACACGTTTCCAGAACGGGAATGGTCTAAAACGTGCAAACCTCACTTTTTCATTTGCTACACGGTATTGTATTGAATTAACATTTTTATGTTTGATACTAACATGATCTATCGTCATTCTAATGGTATCATGATTAACTGGTG
>NZ_JACYHC010001085.1:0-734 GCF_017152085.1 Staphylococcus sp. EG-SA-2 | reverse complement strand
TACTACCCTTTGGAACTGGTAAAAGTATATCTAGATAACTTCTTCTGACTGCAGATTCTTTCAAATGTTTTACATCGGTGAACATATTAACAAATTTATAATAATTCATATGATGTCGATGTTCGATAGCAATCATTTTCTCCCAAGGATACAAAAAGCCTGGTTTATATTTTTTAACTAAAAATTCTATTAACACAGGCAAAGCAACCATCACAAATACGATGTACCATTTTGGAGCTAATAGTAAGTAATATGTTAGAGCAAAGATGATAAATGATATTAAATTAACTTGCCATGTTTTAAGTCCCGATTGATACCATTGCCATCTTAAGCGTAAACCAACATATGGAAAAATTAATGCACTGAATCCAAAACAAATATAAAATGCCACATTATGTTGATTAATATTGTAAAACAACGGGAACATTACAATAACAATAATGAGTTGGATTAATATGCGCGCAAAGTAACTATATAAAATCGCATGGCGCATAAATTGAGACATGTGTTTTTCAAATGGTAATAAAAAGATTTTATCCGCTTCTTTTAGGAGTGGTCGCATTGGAAAAATGGATGTCAACGCAACAATCACTGCTGCTATTAATGCAAAATTGATATTCGTTGGAATATGTTTTAACCATTCACCATATCCAAAAATAAATGCACCCAGCAAAATAAGTAAAAAGACCATGAAATGACCATTAAATATAAACTTATTATAATAATTTTTCTCT
>NZ_JACYHC010001084.1:0-734 GCF_017152085.1 Staphylococcus sp. EG-SA-2 | reverse complement strand
TACTACCCTTTGGAACTGGTAAAAGTATATCTAGATAACTTCTTCTGACTGCAGATTCTTTCAAATGTTTTACATCGGTGAACATATTAACAAATTTATAATAATTCATATGATGTCGATGTTCGATTGCAATCATTTTCTCCCAAGGATACAAAAAGCCTGGTTTATATTTTTTAACTAAAAATTCTATTAACACAGGCAAAGCAACCATCACAAATGCGATGTACCATTTTGGAGCTAATAGTAAGTAATATGTTAGAGCAAAGGTGATGAATGATATTAAATTAACTTGCCATGTTTTAAGTCCCGATTGATACCATTGCCATCTTAAGCGTAAACCAACATATGGAAAAATTAATGCACTGACTCCAAAACAAATATAAAATGCCACATTATGTTGATTAATATTGTAAAACAACGGGAACATTACAATAACAATAATGAGTTGGATTAATATGCGCGCAAAGTAACTATATAAAATCGCATGACGCATAAATTGAGACATGTGTTTTTCAAATGGTAATAAAAAGATTTTATCCGCTTCTTTTAGGAGTGGTCGCATTGGAAAAATGGATGTCAATGCTACAATCACTGCTGCTATTAATGAAAAATTGATATTCGTTGGAATATGTTTTAACCATTCACCATATCCAAAAATAAATGCACCCAGCAAAATAAGTAAAAAGACCATGAAATGACCATTAAATATAAACTTATTATAATAATTTTTCTCT
>NZ_JACYHC010001083.1:0-734 GCF_017152085.1 Staphylococcus sp. EG-SA-2 | reverse complement strand
AGGTTAATACTTGTTTGATCAATTTTATGTTGATTTACTTCTTTTAAAAATTCATTCAAGTAGAACCCATTCTTCAAATTTAAAGAATGATCTAACGCATAAACTGTTAATTCATATTGATGATCTTGATCAGGTGGTGTAGGTCCTACATAGTGATTTTCTATTTCTGAAAAATCTTCAGCCAACAACCCACTAGTAAAGCTATTTTTACCTTGTACATAGTCACCCTTTGTTCTTGATAAATCTGCTTTTATAGAAATTGAATTGCCACTAACACTTACATTAGCTACACTCCAATGAATCCAAGCAAAGCCACATACAGGAATTGCATCATAGTCAATTAAAGACCAAGCAAGATATTTAGTCCCTTCCGGTAATTCAATTACTTCAAATGGAAATGACTTAATTGGATTCCCGTTAATAGAATCACTCACATCTGCACCTGCTGCGTATTCATATGGTATATTGTTCCCTTTAAATTCAGTTTTTATTTTCATGTTGCTCTCTCCTTGTAAAATAAAATATTATTATTAAATATATAAAAATTAATAACGAAATAAATAATATTAAGTATTGAATAGTTCCTATTGTATATAAGTAACCACCCATAAGTAAAAATGCGATATTAAAAATAAAATATAACGTTTCTGCATAATTAAGCATCACTCTTAAGTTACTACTGCTAGAAAGTTTATTTATAGTTTGTGGACGAGTTAACCCTGAAGAAATACCTA
>NZ_JACYHC010001082.1:0-10405 GCF_017152085.1 Staphylococcus sp. EG-SA-2 | reverse complement strand
TACATATGCCTCCTACTTTCAATCTAATTTTTTCTTTTTAGTTTACTCATAGAAAAAATTATTACAAGTTTATTTTTAGAATATTCAGTTATTTATGCATTTAATCAATTTCAGTAATTTAAAAAACGACTTATTTTAAATTTTTATTCCCAAAGTTTTTATCCAACACAAAAAGACTGGAGATATGTCTCCAGCCTAATTTACAAAGCATATTATTTTTTCTTCTTACCTGTTTCTTTATCTATCGATTTATCAATATATACATGTTTAAGTGAGTTATTTGGACCAAATTTATGGTAAATTAATCCTTTTACTTGAGGATTTGTTAAATGTGCAACACCTTTTTGATAAATTGGTGCTACCGGTGCATCTCCTAGGAACATTTCTTCTGCTTTTTTCAAGTTTTCATATCGTTCGTTCGGTTGAAGTGCCAATTTGGTTCTTGCTACTTTAAGTAATTGATCATATTCTTTATTACCCCAGTCTGTATTATTTTGTGCGCTACCTGTGGTCATTGTTTCTAAATAAGCCATAGGATCAGGGTAATCTGCAGACCAACCACTAAGTGATGCTTCAAAATTGTTACTCAGTTCTAGTGATACTCTTTGTTTAAACGGTAATTGCTTAATTTTCAAAGTAACTCCTGGTAAATTTTTCTCAACTTGCGATTTGATATATTCAGCAGATATTTTTGCATCTGGTGTATCTTCTGTGTTCATTGAAAATGTCACTTCATTTTTACCTAACTCTTTTTTAGCTTTGTCCCAGTGTGCTCTTGCTTCTTTAGGATTATATTTTAAAGGCGAATTCATGGTACTCGCATAATCTTTGCCATTAGGCGCTTTCGCAATTCCTTTGGCTGTTAGTGTATCGGAAGGAATTGAGCCATTGTTTTTCACTGAATCAACGTATCCTTTTTTATCTATTGCTTGTGCGATAGCCAATCTTAAATTTTTGTTTTTAAAATCAGGATATTGTTTTTCATTCATTTTTACAAAAAATGTCCCAGACGTTAACACAAAGTTTAATCCTTTGTTGTCTTTATATTTATTTACTTGATCTGCAGTAATAACTGCGTCATCTACTGATTCAGTATCATACAATGATGCACCGGCTTGTAAGTCTTTAATAACTTTATAATTCACTTTATCTAATTTTACATTCTTTTTATCCCAATAATACTGATTTTTAGATAGTAAGGTTTTATCTTCTTGTTTCCAATCATCAACTTTAAATGGACCATTGTATACCGCTCTATCAGCTGCCGTACCGTAATTTTTACCATATTTTTTGGCAACTTTTTCATTTTGAGGTGCAAAGGTATTAAGTGCTAATAATTGATTAATATATGGAACCGGCTTTTCTAATTCAATTTGTAATGTTTCATCATTTAATGCTTTGATACCTAATTGCTCTACAGGTTTCTTACCAGTACTAATATCACTCGCATTTTTAATGTCCCCCATAATGTATGCAAATTCAGAACCTGTTTTAGGGTCAACTGTTTTTCTCCAAGCATAAACAAAGTCTTGTGCAGTCACTTTGTCACCATTGCTCCATTTAGCATCGCTTCTTAATTTAACCTTTAAAGTTTTACCATCTTTACTCTTTTCAGGAAAAGCTTTCGCAACACCTAACACCGGTTTGTCACCTTTTCCTAATGTGTATAAACCTTCGAATGTTTGCGCAGTCACTTCAGAAGATATTTCATCCGTTATTAATGATGTATCAAGGGATGTTAAGTCTGATGACAAAATTTTTCTGAATACTTGACCTTTATCTGAATAAATACCATCGTCATTAGCACAACCACTTAATGCAATTGTAGCAATCAAAATTAAAATAAGTGTTCTAAATTTTCTCGTCATTGCATTTCCCCCTTCCCCTTAATTTTGTGTCACCAATTTATTTTCTCGTAGTTGTGCCGCTTCTTCTTCAGTACTAAAGACAAAGTGATTCGGTCTAATTTCATGTAATTGTCTTAAATGATTATTTGCTTCATCATCAATATAACTAAATCGTTTGCGACTGCGTTCTGATTCAGGATCAGGTTGTGGAATGGCTGATAATAAAGACTTAGTATAATCGTGTAATGGATTTTGATAAATTTCTTCTGCCGGTCCAATTTCAACTATTTTCCCAAAATGCATGACTGCAATACGATCTGAAATATACTTCACCATTGATAGATCATGAGCTATAAATAGGAACGTAATCCCTCTTTCACGTTGTAATTTTAATAATAAATTAACTACTTGAGCTTGGATTGAAACATCCAATGCCGATATTGGTTCGTCCGCGATAATGAATTCTGGTTCAACGGCTAATGCACGGGCAATTCCAATACGTTGGCGTTGTCCACCTGAAAATTCATGAGGATAGCGATTGGCATGTTCTTTACTTAATCCAACAGTTTCAAGTAAATCATAGACACGTTTTTTTCGGTCACGCTTATCAGTTGCTAAATGATGGATATCAATACCTTCAGCTACTATATCCATTACTTTTAACCTAGGATTTAAAGACGCATATGGGTCTTGAAAAATCATCTGTATCTTTTTATTAAATTTAAGCAAATCTTTACGTTTACGAATCTTTTGTATATCAATACCCTCATACAAAATTTCTCCACTTGTAATATCATTAAGTTTAATAATTGATTTACCAGTTGTAGATTTACCACACCCCGATTCTCCTACTAAACCTAATGTTTCCCCTTTGTATATATCAAACGAAATATTTTCAATCGCTCTCACTTCGTTTTTCTTTCCTGCGTTAAAATATTGCTTTAAATTTTTAATGGATAATAGCACTTCATCATTTTTCATTGAACGACACCCTTTCTACCTTGAGTGGTTTTTCATAATTATTAGGCATCGGTTTCATACGTTGTTTTACCAGCTCGGGTAGTTCAACTTTTGGTGCACGTGCGTCTAATAACCAAGATTTCACAAAATGTGTCGGTGAAACTTTAAACCACGGTGGTTCTACTTTAAAATCAATATCTAATGCATATTGACTACGTCTCGCAAATGCATCACCTTTAGGTGGGTGTAATAAATCAGGTGGCGCTCCAGGAATCGCTAGTAATGGTGTGTCATTTGTTGTTGATAAATCAGGCATTGACGATAATAATCCCCATGTATATGGATGCTTTGGATCATAAAATATTTCGTTAACATCTCCTGTTTCAACCATTTGACCACCATACATAACTGCCACTCTATCAGCAATATTCGCAACAACCCCTAAATCATGCGTTATAAAAATAATTGCTGTATCGATTTTTTGTTGTAGTTCTTTCATTAAATCTAAAATTTGTGCCTGCATCGTTACGTCTAATGCAGTCGTTGGTTCATCAGCAATGAGCACTTTAGGTTCACAAGCTAATGCGGTTGCAATAACAATTCTTTGCCTTTGTCCACCTGAAAATTGATGAGGATATGCTTTAAATCTTTTTTCTGCATTTGGTAAACCTACAAGATTTAGTATTTCCAATGCGCGCTTTTTAGCTTGTGCTTTACTATAATTTTTGTGCTTAATTAATGGTTCCATGACTTGTTTACCAATTTGCATCGTTGGGTTTAAAGATGTCATTGGATCTTGAAAGATCATTGAAATATCTTTGCCACGTAATTTAATTAACTCATTTTCAGGTTTTTTTGCTAAATCTTCCCCTAAAAATAAAATTTCTCCCTTTTTAATTCTTCCTGTGTCCCCTTGGAATAATTTTGTAATTGCTTTTGTTGTTACAGATTTACCTGAACCTGATTCACCAACAATTGCCAATGTTTCCCCCTTGTTTAAATAAAAATCTACACCTCTCACTGCCTGCACTTCCCCTGCTGTAATATCAAAGGAAACATGCAAATCATTTACTTCTAATATTCTTTCAGTCATATGCTATGCCCCCTTTTATTTACGCATTTTCGGATCAAATGCATCACGTAATCCATCACTAAATAAGTAAAAGAATAGAATTAATAAACTTAAAATCATTGCTGGTATAAATAATTCATGTGGATAAATTAATAACATTGCGCGCCCATCATTTACTAATGACCCTAACGATGTTTGAGGTGCAGGTACACCTATACCAATGAAACTTAAAAATGCTTCGAAGAAAATAGCACTAGGTACTGTAAACATTGATGTAACCACGATAGCACCTAACGTATTAGGTAAAATATGCTTAAATATCAATTTGAATTTTGAAGCCCCCAATGTTTTCGAAGCCATGACAAACTCTTGATTTTTCAATTTTAAAAATTCTCCACGTACAACTCTGCTCATGCCTAACCAGCCTGTGATAGACATAGCCAATATAATTGTCCAAATGGATGGTTCAAAAATTAATACAAATAAAATTACGACAATTAAATTCGGAATAGATGCTATGACTTCAAGTATACGTTGCATAATCGTATCGACACGTCCACCGAAGAATCCAGAAATCGCACCATATACAACGCCAATAAAAATATCTAACATCGCTGCAACAACACCGATAAACAATGAAATTTGAGCACCTTTCCATGTTCTTGTCCATAAATCTCGACCCAACTGATCAGTACCAAACCAATAATTTTCTTTAGCATTTGCTGCTTTATAAGCATCCTTGCCATCTGCATCTTTACCATCAAAAGGTAAAAATGGAACTTTGTCTAATACAGGTATTTTTGCCGGAAGATTTCTATGTTCTACATTTTGTTCAGCATAATCATGTTTATTTATAACTGGACCGATAAAAGCAAATATTACAATGATAATTAAACCTATCATACCGACAACAGCTAACTTATTTCGTTTTAACTGAGCCCAAGCATCTTGCCAAAAGTTTTTGCTTTCTCGTTGCATTTCAGGTTCCTGATTCAAGTCTAATTCTCTAATAATAAAATCAGATGATGCGATAGCGTCAGAGGTATGCGTCATAGCTGCATTAGAATGATCGTCGTTAATCGACAAATTGTTTTTATTTTCAGCCATTATTTTTTACCTCCTTGAACACGAATTCGTGGATCTATCACACCGTACAAAATATCTACAATAAAAATAGAAACGATAAACAGTGTGCTAAATAATAGTGTGATTGCCATGATTACTGAGAAATCATTTGTTGTAATTGAACGTACGAATTGATCCCCTAATCCAGGAACCCCAAAAATATTTTCAATTGTTAAAGTGCCTGTTAAAATACTTGCTAACATGGGAACGATAATTGTAATAATTGGAATTAAAGCATTTCTAAGTGCATGTCCAAAAAGTACACGCATTGTCGAATTACCTTTAGCTCTCGCTAATAAAATATAGTCTGAACTTAATACCTCTATCATCTCTGCTCTTATGTATCTGGCGACAGTTGCTAAAACAGCTGCAGATAATGCAAGTGACGGTAATACCGCGGTCGAAAAACCTTCCCATCCAGCTACTGGGAACCATCTTAATTTAACTGCAAATACATATTGTAAAAGTACAGCAAGTACAAAAGATGGTACAGATACAGCAATAACTGAAATAACTGTAGTTGTATAGTCAACCCAAGAATTTTGTTTAGTAGCTGCTGCAACACCTAAAATAAGTCCCAGTATCACACCGATGAACATTGCTGTAAGACCCATTTCAAAAGAAGGTAGTAGTCTCGGTTTAATCAAATCCCACACAGGTTGATTATGATACTGGAATGAATTACCAAAATCGCCTGTAACAACATTTTTTAAATAATGTAAATACTGCGTAGCTACAGGATCATTTAATCCATATTTTTCATTTAAAATTTCTTTTTGTTCAGCATTTAATTTAGCATCGTTAAATGGCGAACCTGGCATTAATTTCATTAAGAAAAATGTAATTGTAATAATAATAAATAAAGAAATAAGCATATAAATAAATCGTTTGAAAATATATTTCCCCATCTAATCCCCTCCTCTAACAAATTCCGATTTCTAAATTTCCATTCCCTTCAAAATTTTCTGAAATCTTAACTAATATTATATATACAATATTTACTATATATCAATATTTTTTTGCTTTAAACTAATGAAGAATGATTGATTTTAGAATTTCAATAAAGCTGAAGAAATTAAAAAATCATTCCTCAATGTCTGATTTTAATGTAAACTATGCGTAAGAGTTTTCTATAAGTGGGAGTGATCAAATGTTGAAAAAATGGCTTGGAATGGCACTAATAACGCCAATATTAACGTTTATTATATGGGTTTTTAATAGCCATACTATCATTACATATTTAAATATATTGTTTTATGTTTCATTAATTATTTTTATTAGCATATTTTTGATTTTACTTGTACAAGAAGGCATTTTTGATGCGACAAGTTATGGTTTTAGAAGATTAAAGTATCAAATGTCATCTTCGAAAAAGAAGAAGTCTATCTCTGATGATCCATTTTTCAACCCACAAGAGGTAAAAAAAGAGCATTACTTTGTTTCTACATGGATAATCCCCTTATTATTAATAAATATTCTATATTTTATTATGACGATTGTGCTGTCGCTCATCTTAGTATAAAGAAACAGAAAAAATCTTCAGTAACTAAAACAACGTTACTGAAGATTTTTATAATTATGCTTCAAATTTCTTGAATACTAATACTGCGTTATGTCCACCGAATCCTAAGCTATTACTCATTGCATAAGTAATATCAAGGTCTTGCGCTTCATTTGGAACAATATCCAAATCACATTCTGGGTCTGGTGTTACCGCATGTATTGTCGGTGCGACTTTAGAGTCTTTAATTGAAAGCGCTGAGAAGATTGCTTCAATTCCACCTGTTGCACCAAGTAAGTGACCAGTCATTGATTTTGTTGAGCTAACTTTTAAGTGTTTAGCTGCTTCACCAAATGTATTTTTAATAGCTTTAACTTCATTTAAGTCACCAACAGGAGTACTTGTACCATGGGCATTTAAGTATTGTACATCTTTAGGTTCAATACCAGCATCATCCATAGCTGCTTGCATTGCTCTAGAACCGCCTTCACCTTCTGGAGCTGGCGCTGTAATATGATAAGCATCACCTGTAGTACCATAGCCAACTATCTCAGCATAAATATTGGCACCTCGAGCTTGTGCTGATTCTAAAGATTCGATTACTAAAATACCAGCACCTTCACCCATAACAAAACCGTCTCTACCTTTTTGGAATGGACGACATGCTGTTTCAATGTCATCATTTGTAGAAAGCGCTCGACTTGCACTGAAACCTGCAATTGCCATATGAGTGATTGGAGCTTCCGTACCACCAGTAATCATTGCATCTGCATCACCGCGTTGCACAATTTTAAATGCTTCTCCGATTGAGTTTGTACCTGTTGCACATGCTGTAACTGTTGCACCATTTGGTCCTTTTGCACCTAAGTCAATTGATACTTGCCCAGTTGCCATATCAGGAATTAACATTGGTACGAAAAATGGACTCACACGTCTTGGGCCTTTATCCATTAATTGTTTATGTGCAATTTCAAATGTTTCCATACCACCGATACCAGAACCAATCCATACACCGATTCGATCTGCAGTATTATCATTGATATCTAATTGCGCATCTTTAACAGCCTCTCTAGCTGCTACAATTGCATATTGAGTAAATCTATCCATACGACGCGCTTCTTTTTTGTCGATATGATCTTCAATATTAAAGTTTTTAAGTTCTCCTGCTAAGTGAACGCTATAAGGTTCAGTATCGATACGTGTAATTTTATCGATACCATTTACGCCTTTTAGAGCATTCTCCCATGTTGTTTTGACATCATTACCGATTGGAGAAAGGGCTCCCATACCTGTAATAACTACTCTTTTATTTTGACTCATTCGTTATCCTCCTATTTTCCCCATTTTATTGTCATTGCGCCCCAAGTTAGGCCGCCACCGAATCCGACAAGAACAATTGTATCATCATCTTTGAGTTTACCATTTTTTAATTCTTGATCGATACTTAAAGGTATTGACGCAGCTGAAGTATTTCCATATTTATTTACAGAAACACTCATTTTGTCTTTTGAAATACCTAAGCGTTCTCTAGCTGATTCCATAATTCTAATATTAGCTTGATGAGGAATAAATAAATCTATATCATCTGATGTTAAATTCGCTTTTTCAACTACACGTGTTGATGCATCACCCATAATTCTAACAGCAAATTTAAATACTTCTCGACCATTCATTTTCAGTTTACCAGTATCTTTATCTAAATATAAATGTTTACCACCAGTGCCATCAGAACCCATTTCATAACTTATAATACCTCTGCCTTCTGAAACTTCACCGATGATAACCGCACCTGCACCATCTCCAAATAGAACTGCAGTAGAACGGTCAGTTAAATCTGTTATTTTAGATAATTTATCTGCACCGACAACTAAAATATTATGATAATCTCCAGATTGAACATATTGTTTAGCTGTAATCATTGAATACATAAATCCAGAACATGCTGCAAGTTGATCCATAGAGGCAACTTTGCCCGTCCCTAAACGTTCTTGCAACATATTTGCGACAGTTGGAAATGGCATATCTCCAGTTGCTGTGGCAACAATTATCATATCTATATCTTCAGGCTGAATACCAGCGTCAGCGATTGCTTTTACACTTGCTTCATATGCTAAATCTGAAGTATCTTGATCGTCATCTGCCCAATGTCTTTCTTTAATTCCAGTCATCTTAGAAATCCATTCATCAGATGTATCTAAAAATTGCTCAAAATAGGCATTGTCAATAATCTTTTCTGGTGCATATGCACCAAAACCTTTAATACCCACGTTCATAGTTGAACACCTTCTTAATAAAATTTTTAATACCAGGTATTAATTTAACATAGATTACTTTTTAAACTCAAGTCAGAGGTAGGAATATTGACTAGTTAATAAAATTTTAATGCTTTATTATCGTCAAATTTCAGTATGAAATTGGTTTTAATGCGCTTAAATTTGAATAGCCATTCAGATAAAATCATTTATTTAAACTGTATAATATGGTCAAAATATATGAGATGTTACTATACAAATTTCTAACTTTCACTTAAAATAAAATATATATAATTAAAGTGGAGGTAGAATGACATGAAACACCTCGTAACATTCTTTTGGGCATTATTATTAATGCAAATGGTTAACTTTGTACTTAATAGCCTAGTAGGTGGAGACAGCTTAAATGTAGTGAATCCAATTATCATGGCAGTATTGTTCACGATTTTCACAGCAATTTTTGCTGCAGTAATTAAACCGCCGAAAGATTCATCACAATAACTATTTAGTATAAAATGAAATATGTCTTTCTTATTATTGAAGCTGCCCAGATAAAGGCGGCTTTTATTTTTGGCCATTAATGTTTTGTATTTTGAATATTTTAAAGCTCAATAACCTCTAACCCATCACTTTTAAATTTAGAAAAAGCCTTAATACAAAGATGTCATTTACGAGTAATCTTTGTATCAAGGCAATTATATTATAATCATCACTGTAAAATTAAATGCTTCATGTTGAATTTGATAATTTTAAGTGTTTATTTAGTTTTTACATTAATATCAATTTGTTTAATTGAATTTGAATCAAACAAGTTTGCTGTGTAGCTATCTTTCTTAAGATCCACTTCTTTTTTACTACCATCTTTCCAAGTAATCGTGTAAACGGCAGATTTTGCATTTCGAATCTTCTCAGGTGTTACACCACGTTCATCATATAATAAAGCTTTAACTTTATTTCCTAAATCTAAATATGATAATTGGCTATCTTTTGGTAAATTTAAGTAAGATTGATTGAAAGCCATAATGCCATCTACTGCAATTGTATATGGAACATTTTGCATTTCTTTAGCTTTTTGAGTTGCCGGTAGTTTGTCCTTTTCTGCTGCAGATACCTCATTACTTGTCACAGTAGCGCCAGTCGTTGCGATCATGCCCAGTGCCAAAGTTACAGTTATAAATGATTTTAATTTCATATAATCTCTCTCCTTTGTGAGTTAAAGTATCTTACAAAATCAATATAACACAAATCTAAAAGTTTCAAAAATTATAAGTATGTAAATTGTTTACTTGTTTTTAAAAATAAATTTTAATTAATGTAAAAGCTATAATTGTTAATACTTTCTATTTTTTCAAATAAATTCACATTACAATAACTAAGTTTACATTTCTTAAATTTAATTACTTCTTTGCATTATAGCGAACGCCGTACCTAATATATAAATTAAATCTCTTGTTTCTTTGTACTTTTAATTGAACAATTTTATATTGATGAGATATTTAGCATTAAATTTTTCTTCCTATAAGGTTAATACTTGTTTGATCAATTTTATGTTGATTTACTTCTTTTAAAAATTCATTCAAGTAGAACCCATTCTTCAAATTTAAAGAATGATCTAACGCATAAACTGTTAATTCATATTGATGATCTT
>NZ_JACYHC010001081.1:0-735 GCF_017152085.1 Staphylococcus sp. EG-SA-2 | reverse complement strand
CGAATTGCTCCAATACATCTTCAGTTATTTTAACTTGGCAGAATCCATCATCCATAAGTTCGAAATGTTGTAAAACATAACCTTGAAACGGCAACATTTTTGGGTCCTTCTCCATCATTTTATTTAAAAGCGCATTATGATCAATATCATGCCCAATTAACTTTCCAGCAATTTCCATAGTATGTTCTGAGGTATTGTTAAAAAGGAATCGCCCAGTATCACCGACGATACCAAGATATAAAACGCTCGCGATATCTTTATTAACAATTGCTTCATCATTAAAATGTGAGATTAAATCGTAAATGATTTCACTTGTAGATGACGCGTTCGTATTAACTAAATTAATATCACCATACTGATCAACTGCAGGATGATGATCTATTTTAATAAGTTTACGACCTGTACTATAACGTTCATCGTCAATTCGTGGAGCATTGGCAGTATCACATACAATTACAAGCGCATCTTGATATGTTTTATCATCAATGTTATCTAACTCTCCAATAAAACTTAATGATGATTCCGCTTCACCCACTGCAAATACTTGCTTTTGCGGAAATTTCTGCTGAATATAGTATTTTAAACCAAGTTGTGAACCATATGCATCAGGATCTGGTCTAACATGTCTGTGTATAATAATTGTATCGTTGTCTTCGATACATTTCATAATTTCATTCAAAGTACTAATCATTTTCATACTCCCTTTTTTAGAAAAGTTGCTTAATTTAAGCATTA
>NZ_JACYHC010001080.1:0-735 GCF_017152085.1 Staphylococcus sp. EG-SA-2 | reverse complement strand
ACGGAATGAGGGAACCATGGAGAGTTGTGCATGTTCCGAAAGACAGATTAGGAGATATGAGTAAGGATATTTCTAAATTTGCATTTCCTAATGAATTAGATAAGCAACAATGTCATTATGATGCAGTTACGAAACTAGGTGGCATGTTATTGCTTATTTTAAAAACAGATCCAAGACAACGTCAAAATGATGAAAACTACTTTGCATTTGGTGCATATGCACAAAATCTTATGTTGTTACTTTATGAAGCGGGAATAGGTACATGTTGGAAATCGCCATTATA
Source organism: Staphylococcus sp. EG-SA-2 (assembly GCF_017152085.1). Lineage (NCBI taxonomy): Bacteria > Bacillati > Bacillota > Bacilli > Caryophanales > Staphylococcaceae > Staphylococcus > Staphylococcus sp. EG-SA-2. Next base: position 452 of record NZ_JACYHC010001080.1, on the reverse strand, counting down.
TATCTATGATCCTAAAGTAAGAAAAACACTTGGTATAAAGAAAGATGAAGTTCTTTCTGGATTCTTATATTTAACGGATTTAGAAGAAGATATGCCTAAAGCACCACGTAAAAATAGAAACTTAATTACATTATATTAATATGTATAATTATAGAAACATTAATAAAAGCTGAGTCATGAATTGATGGACATCTATCGAGTTAGAGATTTAATCTAACTTACTAGAGTCGGTACAATCACAGTCTCAGCTTTTTATTGTGCAGTATATACACATTTTTATTTTAGTATTTATTTAAAAGTTTCTGCTAAAAATGATTCAACTTGCTCAGGTGACTTAGCATTTGCTGAATGAAGGTGTGCAATTTTGTCGCCGTTTTTAAATACTAGCAAGCTAGGGATACCCATAACTTCATTTTCAACAACTACATCTTCTAATTCATCACGATTAACAG
>NZ_JACYHC010001079.1:0-736 GCF_017152085.1 Staphylococcus sp. EG-SA-2 | reverse complement strand
ATATTATTTTCTCCCTCCACTTTTAATACAATTTACATAATCCCCCTCTTTAACTTAAATATTATAATTAATATAATTTTTTATATTTAAGTTATCTCATTTTATCAAAAAAATCTTTTTTGCGTAACTATCAATAGTGAAGTTTGATTTTCCTACTTGATAACATGGCATGACTAATCCTTGTATATCCTGTCCTGTATTTCATTTTGATCTATCATTTTTATTATTGCTTTCTATTGCACAAAAAATCTGGCTAAAGGTCGCTATGATAGTAACGACTTCAACCAGATTTCAATTTATCCATCTATTTTATTAAGTTTGTTCTACGTATCTTTTTCTCTATTGTAATATTCATATTTAAAACGCATATCATTATCGCTTAAATCCTTCATTATTAGACTATTCACAAAGCCACCCATGTCTTAATTTCAATGATTAAGCGTTAAAGTTAAAATAAGAAGACTTACCTTAGACGGTTAGACGGTCCGCTATTATTATCTTACATCCAACCACGCTAAAAATTGAGCTTGTTTGTCATGATTTAAATATTCTTGTGACACAATTTGTGACAGTAACTGTTGCTTTTCGTTATATGTTATATCAAGTACTTTTATTTTCTGTCGGCAAGTATATAAAAAGTCGATATACGAACTGTATGATGGTGGATATAACGCCTCAAGCTCTGCCATAATTGATTTTGTCAACTTAGGACTCGCACCATCAGTTGATACACTGA
>NZ_JACYHC010001078.1:0-737 GCF_017152085.1 Staphylococcus sp. EG-SA-2 | reverse complement strand
TAACATTTGTAAAATGAAAATGATGATACGAGGAGATTGTAAGATGATAGATAAAAAATTAACATCACCGAAAATGACAGTGCCTTTATTTTTAATCGCGCTGATTGTATTTATAGGTATGTTTTACAGTGTAGTGACAAATCAAGAATGGCTTAAAAATATAGATATGGGATCATTAACATGGTTTACAGATTATTTCGGTGAGCCACAACGTCAGTATGTTAACAATTTATTTAATTACTATATGACGTTTAGTGCGGAAATTGGAGATGTCAAAGGTGTCGTGTTGATTTCCATTATCGTCACAATCATACTGTTTATTAAACAGAGGCATTTAGCGGTTTGGTTTGTGACATATTTGGTTTCAGGTGTCATCATGAACAAATTAACTAAAGATACTGTTTTACGTCCAAGACCATATAATCATTTAGCCGTTGATACAGGCTTTTCATTTCCAAGTGGACATTCCAACGCCAGCACATTATTATATTTCGCTTTAATGATCATAATTATTTCACTTGCTGCTAAGACAATAACAAAAGTGTTGAGTGCGCTAGTTATGGGAATATTATGGCTTAGCATATTATTTTGTCGCCTTTATTTTCATGCGCATTACTTTTCAGATGTCATTGGCGGCACGTCACTAGCAATCATTTGGGTAGCGTTATTCTTAATGGTATACCCATACTTTATTAATCATCGACGACAACGCGTTTAGCAAACATCTTTAGACATAG
>NZ_JACYHC010001077.1:0-737 GCF_017152085.1 Staphylococcus sp. EG-SA-2 | reverse complement strand
TAACATTTGTAAAATGAAAATGATGATACGAGGAGATTGTAAGATGATAGATAAAAAATTAACATCACCGAAAATGACAGTGCCTTTATTTTTAATCGCGCTGATTGTATTTATAGGTATGTTTTACGGTGTAGTGACAAATCAAGAATGGCTTAAAAATATAGATATGGGATCATTAACATGGTTTACAGATTATTTCGGTGAGCCACAACGTCAGTATGTTAACAATTTGTTTAATTATTATATGACGTTTAGTGCGGAAATTGGAGATGTCAAAGGTGTCGTGTTGATTTCAATTATCGTCACAATCATACTGTTTATTAAACAGAGGCATTTAGCGGTTTGGTTTGTGACATATTTGGTTTCAGGTGTCATCATGAACAAATTAATTAAAGATACTGTTTTACGTCCAAGACCATATAATCATTTAGCCGTTGATACAGGCTTTTCATTTCCAAGTGGACATTCCAACGCCAGCACATTATTATATTTCGCCTTAATGATCATTATTATTTCAGTTGCTGCTAAGACAATAACAAAAGTGTTGAGTGCGCTAGTTATGGGAATATTATGGCTTAGCATATTATTTTGTCGCCTTTATTTTCATGCACATTACTTTTCAGATGTCATTGGCGGCACGTCACTAGCAATCATTTGGGTAGCGTTATTCTTAATGGTATACCCATACTTTATTAATCATCGACGACAACGCGTTTAGCAAACATCTTTAGACATAG
>NZ_JACYHC010001076.1:0-737 GCF_017152085.1 Staphylococcus sp. EG-SA-2 | reverse complement strand
CATTGAAGCGTATGAAAGAGAGCACAACGGCGGCAGCAATAAAAAAGGCAAAAACACACAAGTAGTGTCTAAAAAGAAAAAGAAATAACCTTAGCAAGTCCAAATAATGTGCACCCTAAAAGTTGAATATAATTTTAACTTTATAGGGCGCACATTATTTTTCGCTTCAAAAGCGAAACTTAGTGTCACATTATACAATATGTGATAAATAGAAACAGCAGTAAGATGATTTCAAATGTGAAAGTCATCCTACTGCTGTTTTTATTTGAAATAATATTAACGAGTTTTCAGTATGTAAAAAGTGGTTAATAACAGAGTTGTCATTCTTCATCGCAATGTCATCTTGACACAATGATTCATCAGTGTAGCAGTATATGTCGCAAATTTCCACAGCAATTCACTTATACATGTAACAGTGTGAAATAATAACGTCACAACGGCATAATACACATTGCAACGTCCCAACAACATATCATAGAATCGTAACGGCATGGCATCGACGCCAAACCGGTCTATAACACCATAACACCGCAATGCCACATCATAGCACTACATCAAGTCGCATCGTAGCACCAGCACATCAAAGTAACATGGCATCAACACCAAGCTTCCACAACAACACATCAAAGTAACATGGCATGACACCAAGCTTCCACAACAACACGCCATTACATCGCATCATCATACTACAACTTCAATGTCTAGTCGTGATAATTCCATTCCGTAAAAAACTGTTT
>NZ_JACYHC010001075.1:0-740 GCF_017152085.1 Staphylococcus sp. EG-SA-2 | reverse complement strand
GGATGACCATTTCACACGAAGCTTTAAATCACCTTTACGACGAAGCAAAATTTATAGTGACATGTAGCAATGTTATAGATGAATCAGGTCATTTACCAAATAATATCGTTTCTTCTTATATTAAGGACATAGACGGTGTGAAAATACTATTCGTTGCAGCGACAGCACCTTTTACCCCATTTTATCGTGCACTAAATTGGATTGTTACCGATCCACTTGAATCTATAAAAGAAGAAATTGAACTTCAACGAGGTAAATTTGATGTATTAATCGTGCTAAGTCATTGTGGCATTTTCTTCGATGAAACATTATGCCAAGAATTGCCTGAAATTGATGTCATTTTTGGTAGTCATACGCATCATTATTTTGAACATGGTGAAATCAATAATGGTGTACTGATGGCGGCAGCTGGAAAGTATGGTAATTATCTTGGAGAGGTTAATTTAACTTTTGAGGCACATAAAGTAGTACATAAAACTGCAAAGATTATTCCTTTAAAAACATTACCTGAAGTTGAAACTTCATTTGAAGAAGAAGGAAAAACGTTAATGTCCAATTCAGTAATTCAACATCCAGTAGTGCTTAAGCGTAGTATGAATCACATAACTGAAGCTGCATACTTATTAGCTCAAAGTGTTTGTGAGTATACACATGCACAATGTGCCATCATCAATGCTGGCTTACTCGTTAAAGATATTGTAAAAGATGAAGTGACAGAATATGACATTCATCAAATGTTA
>NZ_JACYHC010001074.1:0-740 GCF_017152085.1 Staphylococcus sp. EG-SA-2 | reverse complement strand
GGATGACCATTTCACACGAAGCTTTAAATCACCTTTACGACGAAGCAAAATTTATAGTGACATGTAGCAATGTTATAGATGAATCAGGTCATTTACCAAATAATATCGTTTCTTCTTATATTAAGGATATGGACGGTGTGAAAATACTATTCGTTGCAGCGACAGCACCTTTTACCCCATTTTATCGTGCACTAGATTGGATTGTTACCGATCCACTTGAATCTATAAAAGAAGAAATTAAACATCAACGAGGTAAATTTGATGTAATAATCGTGCTAAGTCATTGTGGCATTTTCTTCGATGAAACATTATGCCAAGAATTGCCTGAAATTGATGTCATTTTTGGTAGTCATACGCATCATTATTTTGAACATGGTGAGATCAATAATGGTGTACTGATGGCGGCAGCTGGAAAGTATGGTAATTATCTTGGAGAGGTTAATTTAACTTTTGAGGCACATAAAGTAGTACATAAAACTGCAAAGATTATTCCTTTAGAAACATTACCTGAAGTTGAAACTTCATTTGAAGAAGAAGGAAAAACGTTAATGTCCAATTCAGTAATTCAACATCCAGTAGTGCTTAAGCGTAGTATGAATCACATAACTGAAGTTGCATACTTATTAGCTCAAAGTGTTTGTGAGTATACACATGCACAATGTGCCATCATCAATGCTGGCTTACTCGTTAAAGATATTGTAAAAGATGAAGTGACAGAATATGACATTCATCAAATGTTA
>NZ_JACYHC010001073.1:0-742 GCF_017152085.1 Staphylococcus sp. EG-SA-2 | reverse complement strand
TATCAAGATGGTCGCTCAAGTGAACGTTTAGTCAAAGATTTGTTTAGACGCTAATGTTGGCATATATTACTTGCCATGCAAATGAGTCATAAGGCATAGTTTTCAAGAAGGGTTCTGACAATGAAGTTAGCAACATGTCATGATGAGAAGCAGGACTATACAATGAGAATAACCTTTTGATTTTTCATGCATAAGAGGCTGGGACAGAAATCCCTAAAAAACAGCAGTAAGATATTTTCTAATTGAAAATTATCTTACTGCTGTTCTCTATTTATACAATACTTCGTATTGAATGGCTTCGCTTTGCCCGTCTGGCACATTACTGTAAAATTCTATAAATAGAATTTTTGATGACGGGTCCCTTCCTAGGGTGCCGTCTCAGCCACCCCAACTTGCACATTATTGTAAGCTGACTTTTCGTCAGCTTCTGTGTTGGGGCCCCTGACTAGAATTGAAAAAAGCTTGTTACAAGCGCATTTTCGTTCAGTCAACTACTGCCAATATAACTTCGTAGAGCATAGAACATTGATTTATGTCCCAGCCTGTTCCAACTGAATTGTCATTTTGTAAAATAAAATAATCGATCCAATCGTTATCTAATTCATAAATGTGTAGACACATACGTTATGAATGGATAACGATTTTTTGTTATGTTAAAGTGGTACATTAATCATGTATTTCGTATGATAATTAACGACAAGTGTAATGGTTAAATGTATTTTATGATGAAATGCTATAATAG
>NZ_JACYHC010001072.1:0-748 GCF_017152085.1 Staphylococcus sp. EG-SA-2 | reverse complement strand
AAACAAAAATGAACCAGTATGACAGACAACACAATTAATTAGGTTGTCTCGAATATTGGTTCTTATTTTTATAATTGTTAATTAGGGGAGAGATGATACTTAAATAGTTAGTTGTTTATTTTACGGATAGTGAAATTTATTTTGAGTGAGGTGGGACAGAAATGATATTTTCGCAAAATTTATTTCGTCGTCTGACCCCAATTTCCACATTATTGTAAGCTGACTTTCCGTCAGCTTCTGTGTTGGGGCCCCGCCAACTTGCACATTATTGTAAGCTGACTTTCCGTCAGCTTCTGTGTTGGGGCCCCGCCAACTTGCACATTATTGTAAGCTGACTTTCCGCCAGCTTCTGTGTTGGGGCCCCACCCCAACTTGCATTGCCTGTAGAAATTGGAAATCCAATTTCTCTATGTTGGGGCCCCTGACTTTAATTGGAAAAAGCTTGTTACAAGTGCATTTTCGTTCGGTCAACTACTACTAATGTGACTTTTCGGATTCTAGAGCATTGTTTTATGTCTTAGTCTCAAATAATAAGCAAATGATTAGCGAGTCAGTATAAGGGTATATATTTGACTACAGCGAATAAAATAAAACGTTTTGTTGAATAACAAATCGAAAATGTATTGCAAGCGCTTTATCAAATTATTTAGAAAATTTAAGTTTTATGCTTGCAATTTTTGAAATAGAATAGTACTATTGCAAGTGTAAAGAGGTTAATTTTTGTCCCACGCGGGACTTAAAAAGGCAA
>NZ_JACYHC010001071.1:0-10470 GCF_017152085.1 Staphylococcus sp. EG-SA-2 | reverse complement strand
TAGCCGATTGGATAAACAGTCTGAGAAGCGGGGCATTAAAATGACGGTACAAAGTGCATATATACATATTCCATTTTGTGTAAGAATATGTACATATTGTGATTTCAATAAATATTTTATACAGAATCAACCTGTAGATGAGTACTTAGATGCACTAATAACAGAAATGTCTACAGCAAAATATAGGAACTTAAAGACCATGTATGTAGGTGGCGGCACACCAACGGCCCTTTCTATTAATCAGTTGGAAAGATTACTTAAAGCAATACGTGATACGTTTACAATCACAGGCGAGTATACATTTGAAGCAAATCCTGATGAGTTAACTAAAGAGAAAGTCCAACTATTAGAGAAATATGGAGTAAATAGAATTTCAATGGGCGTTCAAACATTCAAACCGGAGTTATTGTCTGTTTTAGGTAGAACGCACAATACTGAAGATATTTACACTTCGGTGTTAAATGCTAAAAACGCAGGTATTAAATCAATCAGTTTAGATTTAATGTATCATTTACCGAAACAGACGATTGAAGATTTTGAACAAAGTTTAGATCTAGCTTTAGATATGGATATTCAACATATTTCGAGTTACGGCTTAATACTTGAACCTAAAACCCAATTTTATAATATGTATAGAAAAGGGTTGCTTAAACTTCCTAATGAGGATTTAGGTGCTGACATGTATCAGTTGTTGATGTCTAAGATAGAACAATCTCCTTTCCATCAATACGAAATATCTAATTTTGCATTAGATGGCCATGAATCAGAACATAATAAGGTTTACTGGTTTAATGAGGAATATTATGGATTTGGAGCAGGTGCAAGTGGTTATGTAGATGGTGTGCGTTATACGAATATCAATCCAGTGAATCATTATATCAAAGCTATAAATAAAGAAAGTAAAGCAATTTTAGTATCAAATAAACCTTCTTTGACTGAGAGAATGGAAGAAGAAATGTTTCTTGGGTTGCGTTTAAATGAAGGTGTGAGTAGTAGTAGGTTCAAAAAGAAGTTTGACCAATCTATTGAAAGTGTCTTTGGTCAAACAATAAATAATTTAAAAGAGAAAGAATTAATTGTAGAAAAGAACGATGCGATTGCACTAACAAAGCGAGGGAAAGTCATAGGTAATGAGGTTTTTGAAGCTTTCCTAATAAATGATTAAAAAAAATTGAAATTTCGAGTCTTTAACATTGACTTACTTTGACCAATTTGATAAATTATAATTAGCACTTGAGATAAGTGAGTGCTAATGAGGTGAAAACATGATTACAGATAGGCAATTGAGTATATTAAACGCAATTGTTGAGGATTATGTTGATTTTGGACAACCCGTTGGTTCTAAAACACTAATTGAGCGACATAACTTGAATGTTAGTCCTGCTACAATTAGAAATGAGATGAAACAGCTTGAAGATTTAAACTATATCGAAAAGACACATAGTTCTTCAGGGCGTTCGCCATCACAATTAGGTTTTAGGTATTATGTCAATCGTTTACTTGAACAAACATCTCATCAAAAAACAAATAAATTAAGACGATTAAATCAATTGTTAGTTGAGAATCAATATGATGTATCATCAGCATTGACATATTTTGCAGATGAATTATCAAATATATCTCAATATACAACTTTAGTTGTTCATCCTAATCATAAACAAGATATTATCAATAATGTACATTTGATTCGTGCTAATCCTAATTTAGTTATAATGGTTATCGTATTTTCATCAGGTCATGTTGAGCATGTACATCTTGCTTCAGACATACCGTTTAGTAATGATAAACTAAATACAATATCAAATTTTGTTACTAACAAACTAACTGAGTTTAATCAGAATTTACAAGATGATATTGTCTCTTTTGTTCAATCAGAGCAGGAAGAAATATTTATCAATAAATTGATAAATACGATGAATAATCATATTTCTAATCAAAGTAATAGCATTTATATGGGTGGAAAGGTTAAACTTATTGATGCATTGAATGAAAGTAATGTATCTTCAATTCAGCCCATTCTACAATATATAGAATCAAATAGAATTGCAGAATTATTACAAGATATATCTTCACCAAATATTAATGTAAAAATTGGTAATGAAATTGATGACAGCTTAAGTGATATTTCAATTGTAACAAGTCAATATCATTTTGATGAAACGTTAAAAGGTCAAATCGCTGTGATTGGACCTACAGCTATGCATTATCAAAATGTCATTCAATTATTAAATAGAATTTGGTAATGATGGATTAGAAAGTATTGGAGGACAGAAAATGACAAATAAAGACGAATCAGTTGAAAAAAACACTGAATCAACAGTTGAAGAAACAAACATCAAACAAAATATTGATGATTCAGTTGAACAAGCTGAAGAAAGTAAAGGTCATTTACAAGATGAAGCAATAGAAGAAACGTCTGACGAGAATGTTATTGAAGAAATAGATCCAAAAGATCAAAAAATTAATGAACTTCAACAATTAGCAGATGAAAACGAAGAGAAATATTTAAGGCTCTACGCTGAGTTTGAAAATTATAAGCGTAGAATTCAAAAAGAAAATGAAATAAATAAAACATATCAAGCACAACGTGTGTTAACAGATATTTTACCAGCAATAGACAATATAGAACGTGCACTTCAAATTGAAGGTGATGATGAGACTTTTAAATCTCTTCAAAAAGGTGTACAAATGGTGCATGAAAGTTTGATTAACGCACTAAAAGATAATGGTCTTGAAGTTATTAAAACTGAAGGTGAAGCATTTGATCCAAATATTCACCAAGCTGTAGTTCAAGATGATAACCCTGATTTTGAATCTGGCGAAATCACTCAAGAACTACAAAAAGGATACAAGCTTAAAGATAGAGTATTAAGACCATCAATGGTCAAAGTAAACCAATAACTTAAATTTGGCGAAAAGACATTGTTTAAAATTAAATTAATTTAATGATTAAATGGAGGAATTTTATTATGAGTAAAATTATTGGTATAGACTTAGGTACAACAAATTCATGTGTAACAGTATTAGAAGGCGATGAGCCAAAAGTAATTCAAAACCCTGAAGGTTCACGTACAACACCATCTGTTGTAGCTTTCAAAAATGGAGAAACTCAAGTTGGTGAAGTAGCTAAACGTCAAGCTATTACAAACCCAAACACTGTTCAATCTATTAAACGTCATATGGGTACTGATTATAAAGTAGATATTGAAGGTAAATCATACACACCACAAGAAATCTCAGCTATGATTTTACAAAACTTAAAAAATACAGCTGAAAGCTATTTAGGTGAGAAAGTTGACAAAGCTGTAATTACAGTACCTGCATACTTTAACGACGCTGAACGTCAAGCAACTAAAGATGCTGGTAAAATTGCTGGTTTAGAAGTTGAGCGTATCATTAATGAACCAACAGCTGCAGCATTAGCATATGGTTTAGATAAAACTGATAAAGATGAAAAAGTTCTTGTTTTTGACTTAGGTGGCGGTACATTTGACGTATCTATCCTAGAATTAGGTGACGGTGTATTCGAAGTACTATCAACAGCCGGTGACAACAAACTTGGCGGTGATGATTTTGACCAAGTAATTATTGACTACCTAGTTGCAGAATTCAAAAAAGAAAATGGCGTAGACTTATCTCAAGATAAAATGGCATTACAACGTTTGAAAGATGCTGCTGAAAAAGCTAAAAAAGACTTATCAGGTGTATCACAAACTCAAATCTCATTACCATTTATCTCAGCTGGTGAAAACGGTCCATTACACTTAGAAGTAAACTTAACTCGTTCTAAATTTGAAGAATTATCAGATTCATTAATTAGAAGAACAATGGAACCTACACGCCAAGCAATGAAAGACGCTGGCTTAACAAACTCAGATATCGATGAAGTTATCTTAGTTGGTGGATCAACTCGTATTCCAGCAGTACAAGAAGCTGTCAAAAAAGAAATCGGTAAAGAACCTAACAAAGGTGTAAACCCGGACGAAGTAGTGGCAATGGGAGCTGCAATCCAAGGTGGCGTTATCACAGGTGACGTTAAAGACGTAGTATTATTAGACGTAACACCACTATCTTTAGGTATTGAAATTTTAGGTGGACGTATGAATACGTTAATTGAACGTAACACTACGATTCCTACATCTAAATCTCAAATCTATTCAACAGCAGTAGATAATCAACCATCAGTAGATGTACACGTATTACAAGGTGAACGTCCAATGGCTGCGGATAATAAAACACTTGGTAGATTCCAATTGACTGATATTCCACCAGCTGAACGTGGTAAACCTCAAATTGAAGTAACGTTTGATATCGATAAAAACGGTATTGTAAATGTAACTGCAAAAGACTTAGGTACAAATAAAGAACAAAGAATTACAATTCAATCAAGTTCTTCATTATCAGACGAAGAAATCGACCGTATGGTAAAAGATGCTGAAGTTAACGCTGAAGCAGATAAAAAACGTCGTGAAGAAGTAGACTTAAGAAACGAAGCTGACAGTCTAGTATTCCAAGTTGAAAAAACTTTAACTGATTTAGGCGAAAATATTGGTGAAGAAGATAAAAAATCTGCTGAAGAGAAAAAAGACGCTCTTAAAACTGCTTTAGAAGGTCAAGATATAGAAGATATTAAATCTAAAAAAGAAGAACTTGAAAAAGTGATTCAAGAATTATCAGCAAAAGTATATGAGCAAGCGGCTCAACAGCAACAACAAGCACAAGGTGCAAATGCTGGTCAAAACAACGATAGTACTGTAGAAGATGCTGAATTTAAAGAAGTAAAAGACGACGACAAAAAATAATTAAACAATACAATTAGAATGTTGTCATGATCTGAAAAGTCAAAGTCAATAGAACATTGGCTTTGGCTTTTTATTTGGATAGTATGACATATTACGTTAAACTATATGAGTTAATTAAGAAAAGGAGAGATAGCTGTGGCCAAAAGAGACTATTATGAAGTTTTAGGCATTAGTAAAGATGCTTCAAAAGATGAAATCAAAAAAGCGTATCGAAAGCTTTCGAAAAAATATCATCCAGATATTAACAAAGAAGAAGGTGCAGATGAAAAGTTTAAAGAAATTTCTGAAGCCTATGAAGTTTTAAGTGATGATAATAAACGCGCAAGCTATGATCAATTTGGACATGATGGTCCACAAGGTTTTGGTGGACAAGGATTCAATGGCTCTGACTTTGGCGGTTTTAGTGGCTTCGGTGGCGGCGGTTTTGAAGATATCTTTAGCTCTTTCTTCGGTGGCGGCAGACAAAGAGATCCAAATGCACCGCAAAAAGGTGATGATCTTCAGTATACAATGACATTAACATTTGAAGAAGCGGTATTTGGTACAACAAAAGAAATTTCAATCCGTAAAGATGTAACATGCGAAACATGTCATGGTGATGGTGCAAAGCCTGGAACAAGTAAAAAGACTTGTAGTTACTGTAATGGCGCTGGTCATGTAGCTGTAGAACAAAACACAATTTTAGGTAGAGTTCGTACTGAACAAGTTTGTCCTAAATGTAATGGAAGTGGTCAAGAATTTGAAGAAGCTTGTCCAACATGTCACGGAAAAGGTACTGAAAATAAAACAGTTAAATTAGAAGTGAAAGTACCTGAAGGTGTCGACAATGAACAACAAATTAGATTAGCTGGTGAAGGCTCTCCAGGCGTGAATGGAGGACCTGCTGGTGATTTATACGTAGTATTTAGAGTTAAACCATCTGAAACATTTAAACGTGATGGTGATGATATTTATTACAAATTAAATGTTAGCTTCCCACAAGCAGCTTTAGGCGATGAAATAAAAATACCAACATTAAATAATGAAGTTATGTTAACAATCCCTGCTGGTACACAAACAGGTAAGCAATTCCGCTTAAAAGAAAAGGGTATAAAAAATGTTCATGGCTATGGATACGGAGATTTATATGTTGATATTAAAGTAGTAACGCCTACTAAATTAACAGATAGACAAAAAGAACTAATGAAAGAATTTGCCCAATTAAATGGTGAAGAAATTAATGAACAACCTTCGAATTTTAAAGATAGAGCAAAAAGATTCTTTAAGGGAGAATAAAGTATGAACTGGACAGAGCTTTCAATTATTATTAATCATGAAGCAGTAGAATTGGCTACCAATATACTTGAAAATCATGGATCAAATGGTGTCGTGATAGAAGATTCAGATGATTTAATTAACCAACCAGAAGATAAATACGGTGAAATTTACGCTTTGAAAAAAGAGGATTATCCAGATAAGGGAGTAAGATTGAAAGCCTATTTTAATGAAATGACTTATGATGATAAGTTGCGACAGCAAATTAAAGATGAGTTATTAAATTTAGATGAACTTGATCAACATAACATTCAATTCAGTGAGCAAATTATTGCAGAGACGGATTGGGAAAATGAATGGAAAAACTATTTCCATCCATTCCGAGCGTCGAAGAAGTTCACAATAGTTCCTAGTTGGGAAACATATGCTAAAGAAGCGGATGAAGAGCTTTGTATTGAGCTCGACCCAGGTATGGCTTTTGGAACAGGCGATCATCCGACTACAAGTATGTGTTTGAAGGCAATAGAAACATATGTATTGCCACAGCATTCAGTAATTGATGTTGGTACTGGCTCAGGTATATTAAGTATTGCAAGTCATCTAATCGGTGTAAAACGTATTAAAGCGTTGGATATTGATGAAATGGCAGTGAGTGTAGCTAAAGAAAACTTCAGAAGAAATCATTGTGAAACGTTAATTGAAGCTGTTCCAGGTAACTTATTGAAAGACGAAACAGAAAAATTTGATATTGTAATAGCAAATATTTTAGCGCATATTATTGATGAAATGATTGAAGATGCTTATAATACTCTAAATGAAGGCGGTTATTTTATTACTTCTGGTATTATAAAAGAGAAGTATGAAGGTATACAGTCACATATGGAGCGTGTAGGTTTTAAAATTATTTCAGAACAACATGACAATGGTTGGGTTTGTCTTGTTGGCCAGAAAGTGAGTGAATAATGTGCAACGTTATTTCATAGACCAAAACGCTGATGTAAGTCAGCGTTTTTTTATTACAAAAAAAGAAGATATTCATCATATAACAAATGTAATGAGATATGATGTTGGTAGTAAAATTATTTTAACTTTTAATGATCAAACAGTTTATTTATGTGAAATTGCTGACATAACAAGTGATAAAATTGCAGTTGATTTAAAAGAAAAACAAAATATTAATACAGAATTGCCAGTTGATGTTACGATTTGCAGTGGACTAATTAAAGCTGACAAATATGAGTGGTTGCTACAAAAAGCTACTGAATTGGGTGCTTCATCATTTATAGCTGTGAGCATGGAACGCTCAATTGTTAAATTAAACGAGGCGAAAGTTGTCAAAAAGATAGAGCGTTGGCAAAAAATAATTAAAGAAGCTGCTGAACAAAGCTATCGTTTAGTGATTCCATCTATTCAATTCGAGTCGAATTTAAAATTAATTTGTGATACTATTGATAATTATGACTATATTCTTATTGCATATGAAGAGGAAGCAAAAGATGGTGAGTTAAGCAATTTCAAGCAAACTTTACAACAATTCAAGGCTCAGGATAAAGTGTTGATGATTTTTGGTCCTGAGGGTGGTTTGTCAGAAAATGAAATTTCATTATTTAGTAATACTAGTACAGTTGTTGGTCTTGGACCGAGAATTTTACGGGCAGAAACTGCGCCATTGTATGCGTTAAGTGCAATAAGTTATGAAAAAGAATTAATGGGGTGAATATTTATGTCAACAGTTGCGTTTCACACATTAGGTTGTAAAGTAAACCATTATGAAACTGAAGCAATCTGGCAATTATTTAAAGAAGCAAACTATGAGCGCGTTGACTTTGAAGCGAATGCTGATGTATTTGTTATTAATACTTGTACAGTAACGAATACAGGTGATAAAAAAAGTCGTCAAATAATTAGACGTGCAATAAGACAAAATCCTGATGCTGTAATCTGTGTAACAGGTTGTTATGCGCAAACTTCATCAGCTGAAATTATGGAAATTCCTGGTGTCGATGTAGTAGTTGGTACACAAGATAGACATAAACTATTAGGTTACATTGATGAATTCCGTAAAGAACGCCAACCAATTAATGGTGTTGGAAATATCATGAAAAATCGTAAATATGAAGAATTAGATGTTCCATATTTTACAGATAGAACACGTGCGTCATTAAAAATTCAAGAAGGTTGTAACAACTTCTGCACATTCTGTATTATTCCATGGGCTCGTGGCTTAATGCGTTCAAGAGATCCGGAAAAAGTAGTTGAACAAGCGACGCAACTAGTGAATTCAGGATATAAGGAAATTGTATTGACGGGAATTCATACAGGTGGATATGGTCAAGATTTAAAAGATTATAACTTGGCCCAATTATTATGTGATCTTGAAACGATTAATGGATTAGAACGAATTCGAATTTCTTCAATTGAAGCAAGTCAACTTACAGATGAAGTAATTGACGTTTTAGAACGTTCAACAAAAGTTGTGCGTCATTTGCATATTCCATTACAATCTGGTTCAGATACAGTATTAAAACGTATGAGACGTAAGTATACAATGGATAGATTTTCAGAACGATTAACAAAATTGCATAAAGCTTTACCAGACTTGGCAGTTACGAGTGATGTAATTGTTGGTTTCCCAGGTGAAACTGAAGCAGAGTTCCAAGAAACATATGATTTTATCGTAAAGCATAAGTTCTCTGAACTGCATGTTTTCCCTTATTCTCCTAGAATTGGCACGCCAGCTGCAAGAATGGATGACCAAATTGATGAAGAAATTAAAAATGAACGCGTGCATAAGTTAATTACGCTAAGCAATCAACTCGGAAAGTTATATGCGTCTAAATTTGATCAAGATGTGCTTGAAGTAATTCCTGAGGAACAGGGTGACACAGAAGGTACATTAGTTGGATATGCAGATAATTATATGAAAGTACAATTTGAAGGTGACGAATCACTCATAGGTCAAATTGTAAAAGTTAAAATTACGCAAGCAAATTATCCATTAAATGAAGGGCAAGCAATTAAAGTTGTTGATTTCGCAACAAATAAATCTGATAGAGAAGTTTTAGTTTAAGTATTCCTTGATTCATACCATAAGGTTCCGTATTAAAGATATAGGTTTTGTAACGTTGTTTTAACGGCTTCACAATTTACTATATAAGCAACTCTTCTCATTAAATAAATTATTAAGAGATTTTTAGAACAAAATCTAAAAGTCTTTGTGATTTTGATGTGAAATATGTTTCAAATAAAAAACAATTTACTAATTGACCATAAATTACAGATATATTATACTTATAAATGCATAGTTTTACTGTGCAATTGACTATAAAGTTCCGTTGATATTTGGAGGGAGGGAAATACAGATGTCTAAAACAGTAGTACGTAAAAATGAATCACTTGAAGATGCGTTACGTAGATTTAAACGTTCAGTTTCTAAAAGTGGAACAATCCAAGAAGTACGTAAACGTGAATTTTACGAAAAACCAAGCGTAAAACGTAAAAAGAAATCAGAAGCTGCACGTAAACGTAAATTCAAATAATTAATACCTCTGTTGACTCCCTCAACACGAATATTAATTATATAAAACAAACATCACAAGTTAGTGTCTTACACTAATATGTGATGTTTTTTTGTTGTCAATTTTTAATTAAAAAAAGTTATATAGTTTATAAATAATCAAATTGATATTCTATAGGTTCTTATAACTATAAAGTATATTCAATTTCATGTATAATTAATGTGAGGGCGAGGTGAAATTGTGAGTTATAATAATTTTTTACAAATGACAATTATCTTGGAATCAACGGCTGGAGATACTTGGGTTGAACAAGTTAGTAATATAATTGTTCAACCTATTTTTACGTTAATATTAACCTGTTTGACATTCTTAGGATTTGTATATCAACTTTACTCTAAAAAAATCAATGCAGCTGGTATTATCGCCATATTATCATTACTTATTTTATTTTTGGGATTTCTAATCCAAGGAAATGTCAATATGCATTCTATCTTAATATTCTCAATTGGCGTTATATTAGTTGTAATTGAATTATTTGTAGTTGGTGCAGTAATTGGTATTATTGGCATGATACTGATAACTATAAGCATAACAACGCTCGGTGATAATTTGCTATTTATGCTTGCGAATGTTATCGTTGCCTTGATTTTAACGATTGTAGAATGGGTGATATTAGTGAAGATTTTCAACAGAAAGATTCCGTTTTTGGATAAGGTTATCTTAAAAGATTCAACTAATTCTGAGTCAGGTTACAATTCTCATGATAACCGCTCGCACCTCGTAGGAAAGACTGCTCAAACAGTTACAGATCTTCGACCTGCAGGGATTATTTTTTGTGAAAATGAACGTATTGATGCTGTTTCAGATGGCAACTTTATTTTACGCAATAAAACGGT
>NZ_JACYHC010001070.1:0-752 GCF_017152085.1 Staphylococcus sp. EG-SA-2 | reverse complement strand
GATTAGTCACTTTTAAAGATAAAGAATTGTCATGAATTAAAGCTCATGTAATGATGTGTTACATGTCGCAATGATGGCTTTCAGTTATTTATCGATAACATCACTCTTGATACCTTTAGATTTTAAGAAATCTTTAATTTTATCTTGTTGCTTTTTATTAACATCACCGGCATATTTTGTTGGCACGTCGACTACATTGATTTTATTTTGCGGTTGATAGCTAAGCTTTTCAATATCTTCATCAACATTGGCGATTGTACTATTTAAAGCTTTGAAGTAATTCATCATTAATTCAACGGGTTTCTTATATTCTTTAGGAATATTGTTTTCAGTGACAAATTTCTTGAAATGCAAATCGTTTTTAACAGCTAAGTTAGATAAGTGGCTAAGTGTTTCTGCTTGTTTTTCAGTCACTTTTGTTTGACTGTCAATTTGTTTATCTAGTTTATGTTGCATAATATATTTGTTCTCAAGTATATCGCTATTTACAGACAAATACTTTTCTATAGCTTGCTTCATCTCTGCATCACTAATATCACTATTTTTCTTATCTGAGTTAAAGATATCTTTTGTTTCTAATTTTTTAGCGCTTTTAGGTGCATGGATGCCAGTACTTGTGTGATGATCTTCGTTATCAGATTGATCGGACGCGCAACCTGTAAGAATTAATGCAGATGCTAAAAATGTACTTAGTAGTAATCTCTTTTTCATAATGTAATATAACTCCTTAGTTTATCTTTAATTGAAAAAAT
>NZ_JACYHC010001069.1:0-752 GCF_017152085.1 Staphylococcus sp. EG-SA-2 | reverse complement strand
GTGCTTTCATTTCAAATATCTCATTCACTACTGTGTAATCGTAATATCCTAATCTGGCAATAGGTTTAATCGACTTAATGTCCAATTTACCATTATCAAGAATAACCTTATCGTCAATATGAACTTGAGCAACTCTTCCTATAACAATATCTACGGTAGATACTGGATCTCCAGTTGGAATACGAATCGTTTGAACGTACTCACATTCAAAATGAACTGGCGATTCTTTTACACGATATCCTGGAGCTTCTATACATTTTTCCTTTGTTACACCTGCAAAATTAAATTCATCCTCTTCTGGTGGCAATGCTTTCGATGATAAATTAACTGCTTCTCTTAAATCATACGTTGCCATATTCCACACAAACCAACCTGTCTCTTCAGCATTTTTCACTGTATCTTTACGTTCGTGATCACCAAGAACGGATTGATTTGCTGCGAACATAACCATAGGCGGATCCCAAGTTAAGTTTTGATACTGACTATAAGGCGCTAAATTATCTTTCCCATCTTTCGATACAGTAGAGATCCACCCTATTGGACGTGGTACTGTACTACTTTTAAATGGGTCGTGCGGTAAACCATGACTTCTTACACCTTGTTTTGGCGAATAATTCATACTATCTTCACCCCTTATAAGTAATTACATTTAAGGTTACGCCCTCTTTACATAAGCGTCTAATATAAATAAACAATTTATTTATAAGTAGAAACTATATATGACGTGGTTGCTTATAATTTGCGTTCTTGAT
>NZ_JACYHC010001068.1:0-752 GCF_017152085.1 Staphylococcus sp. EG-SA-2 | reverse complement strand
GTGCTTTCATTTCAAATATCTCATTCACTACTGTGTAATCGTAATATCCTAATCTGGCAATAGGTTTAATCGACTTAATGTCCAATTTACCATTATCAAGAATAACCTTATCGTCAATATGAACTTGGGCAACTCTTCCTATAACAATATCTACGGTAGATACTGGGTCTCCTGTCGGAATACGAATCGTTTGAACGTACTCACATTCAAAATGTACTGGCGATTCTTTGACTCGATAACCTGGTGCTTCTATACATGCTTCTTTCGTCACACCTGCATATTCAAATTCATCCTCTTCAGGTGGTAGTGCCTTCGACGATAAATTAACAGCTTCTCTTAAATCATACGTGGCCATGTTCCATACAAACCACCCTGTCTCTTCTGCATTTTTTACTGTATCTTTACGCTCATGATCACCAAGAACAGATTGATTTGCTGCGAACATAACCATAGGCGGATCCCAAGTTAAGTTTTGATACTGACTATAAGGCGCTAAATTATCTTTCCCATCTTTCGATACAGTAGAAATCCAACCTATTGGACGAGGTACTGTACTACTTTTAAATGGGTCGTGCGGTAAACCATGACTTCTTACACCTTGTTTTGGCGAATAATTCATACTATCTTCACCCCTTATAAGTAATTACATTTAAGGTTACGCCCTCTTTACATAAGCGTCTAATATAAATAAACAATTTATTTATAAGTAGAAACTATATATGACGTGGTTGCTTATAATTTGCGTTCTTGAT
>NZ_JACYHC010001067.1:0-753 GCF_017152085.1 Staphylococcus sp. EG-SA-2 | reverse complement strand
TTAGGTTCCATGCATGGTATTGAAATATTAAAAACTGGTAAAGAGATTCATTTTGCTCATTTTTTTGAATTTGAAAATCATAAAAAGGATGCCAAGTTAAGCAAAGTGACATCTTACATTGTTGTTGCTTAATGACTCATAATCTATAACGCTAAAAACTATCGTAATTACATATATATGTTAATAAAACAAATAATTTTGCATAATATTTTTGTTATATGAATGCTTTTTACTAGAGTGCACATTGAACATACAGTATGATTAAATATCATGTTATGAAAGAAGGATATATTTTGACTGTTTTTAAAAATGAGCGCTTAAGCTGGTTACCATACATAGCTATTGTCATTTTGTTACACATTATTGGGTTTAGTTTTTTATGGATTGCTGGAAAAGACCATCATATCTTATTTGGTATGGGGATTCTTGCATACACATTAGGTTTGCGTCATGCATTTGATGCAGATCATATCGCCGCGATAGACAATACCGTTCGTAAATTATTACAACAACGCAAAGATCCATCTGGTGTGGGTTTCTATTTTTCAATTGGACATTCATCTGTTGTATTTTTAATGGCTGTTTTTTTAGGGATATCTGTAAAATGGGCTAAAGATGAATTACCACATTTCCAAGATATTGGTGGAACGATTGGTACACTAGTTTCAGGTTTCTTTTTAGTGCTTATCGGTGTGTTGAATCTAATTATTTTAATCTCTTTAATTAACTTGTTCGCTAAATTACGTCGTGAAC
>NZ_JACYHC010001066.1:0-753 GCF_017152085.1 Staphylococcus sp. EG-SA-2 | reverse complement strand
TTTCTCCATTATCTTCTCTTACATATTTGGGCGAACTATCTTCCACAAGTGATGAATCACCGATAAATGCTGCTTTACCTTTTCCAACTTTAGAAATTGCTACATAGGGGCCTTCTGCTTTACCGCCACCATTATAAATACCTTGATCTACAGCATGTGACCATTTACTTTTCGCTGGCAATTGTTCTGGTGTATACACAATACCTTTTGCTTTCTCTGGATTAGTAATTGCTAATGTCGATCCGGCATGCATAGAGACAGATTTCACACCTTCAGTAATACCGAAACTTTCTTTTGAAGAAACAATATTGCTCGTATTTAAATCACCTAGTGCATTATATCGAAAACGTACGCCAAAGTTTGTAGATAACCAATCTGAACTTTTCACACCTTGCATTGCAGTAGAGCTTTTTTCTTCTGCATTCATACCTTTCGACATATCTTCATATGCTCCACGTCGATAACCATTCATTGCCTCCGATGAATCAATACGATTTAAATTTCGGTCAGCATTGTAATGATCTGAAATAAAGACAACATTGCCACCTTGTTTCACATAGTTAACAATTGCTGCCTGTTCTGATTCTTTGAAAGGAATGTTAGCCTCAGGAATTACAAATATTTTGGAACTTTTCAAACTTGCTTCTGTTATGTTCGAATGACCATCAATAGCTTTAACGTCATAACCTTGTTTTTGTATTGAATCCGCATAATCTGAAAATGCACCATCACTAACCCAATCTGCAGCACCAG
>NZ_JACYHC010001065.1:0-753 GCF_017152085.1 Staphylococcus sp. EG-SA-2 | reverse complement strand
TTTCTCCATTATCTTCTCTTACATATTTGGGCGAACTATCTTCCACAAGTGATGAATCACCGATAAATGCTGCTTTACCTTTTCCAACTTTAGAAATTGCTACATAGGGGCCTTCTGCTTTACCGCCCCCATTATAAATACCTTGATCTACAGCATGTGACCATTTACTTTTCGCTGGCAATTGTTCTGGTGTATACACAATACCTTTTGCTTTCTCTGGATTAGTAATTGCTAATGTTGATCCGGCATGCATAGAGACAGATTTCACACCTTCAGTAATACCGAAACTCTCTTTTGAAGAAACAATATTGCTCGTATTTAAATCACCTAGTGCATTATATCGAAAACGTACGCCAAAGTTTGTAGATAACCAATCTGAACTTTTCACACCTTGCATTGCAGTAGAACTTTTTTCTTCTGCATTCATACCTTTCGACATATCTTCATATGCTCCACGTCGATAACCATTCATTGCCTCTGATGAATCAATACGATTTAAATTTCGGTCAGCATTGTAATGATCTGAAATAAAGACAACATTGCCACCTTGTTTCACATAGTTAACAATTGCTGCCTGTTCTGATTCTTTGAAAGGAATATTAGCCTCAGGAATTACAAATATTTTAGAACTTTTCAAACTTGCTTCTGTTATGTTCGAATGACCATCAATAGCTTTAACGTCATAACCTTGTTTTTGTATTGAATCCGCATAATCTGAAAATGCACCATCACTAACCCAATCTGCAGCACCAG
>NZ_JACYHC010001064.1:0-754 GCF_017152085.1 Staphylococcus sp. EG-SA-2 | reverse complement strand
AAGATGAATATGCAACATTTGTTAAGACAGTACACATTGCATTAATGCATGATTGGTTAAAAGGTAAAATAATTGTTGATTCATTAGGGCTACACTCAAATAACCAAAGGCATACAAATGAAACCGAGCAAATTTTAACTTCTTCAGACTTAATATTGTATGTAAGTTATTTTAATCATTCATTTACTGATAATGACAAGGCGTTTATAGAACACATGAAAGATATGAACCAGTTGAATGAAAACCAAGCATTTAAAATGGTAATTAATGCTGCTGATTTAGCAGAAAGTCAAGATGATCTTGAAGCGGTTGAAACATATGTATCAGATGCATTAAGACAAGTACACTTACAATCAGACATTTTTGCTGTATCAAGTCGAAATGCATTACAAGCTGAAGATAAGGGCATTGATCAATTAAAACAAAGCATACAACAATTTGTTGATGTTGAATCTAAATCAATTTTAGAACAACAAATGATTCATCAGCTTAAACAAATGGATCGTTCTTATGTAGAGATGATTACAGAATTTGAAACAAATAAAGCTGATATTTCACGTCGCCAACAAAGGTTAACAGTCTATAAAGATAAACAGCGTTTACAACATCAATTAATTGATGCGACGTTACAACATACAGACAACGAAGTTGAAGAACAAGTTTATCATTTAAATGCACGTTTAAAATTACAACTACTTGACGATGTTAAATCAGTGTTTAATTCTCAAATGACGCAAAATAGTGATTTTAATGA
>NZ_JACYHC010001063.1:0-756 GCF_017152085.1 Staphylococcus sp. EG-SA-2 | reverse complement strand
ACATCATCTTCTCTTTCAGTATCTCCATCACGTAATGGAAGTTTCAGATTTGCAGGAACTTTGCCTCCAAACTTACTAACTTTTCCTTCTTCTTTAGCAGCTTCTATAGCTTGTTCAATGGCTTTTATCGTACTTGTATCTGATTTAGGAATGATTAAACTGATTGAATACTTTGCTTCTTGCCCTTCTTGCATACTGTGAGGTTCAAAAATATGTGCATATGATGCTCTTACTTTTCCTGTAATCACTTTAGTTTTATTTAATACTTTTGCTTTCATGTTTATATACCGTCCTTTTTAATTTTTATAGTTTGTCAAAATCATCTTCAGCAGATTGCTTTATAGCTGGTCGTTTATCAGACTCGGTAGCAAGTGTTAATTTACCTTGTGGCTTTTCTATAAAGCCCTCTGTAATTTTAGAAAATGCTTTTTTACCAATTAATTTTTCTAATTTCGTAATGCTAAGTAACTTGGTTTCTGTAATATCTTCAGGTTTATAACCCGCTTCAACTAACTTTTCAAGCGTTGCTTTTGTATCAGTTATCATTCTTCGCGAACGACCTTCTACAAGCTTCCAACCAGGATAGTTTTTATCATTTCCTTTCGCTTGATCTAGCGCATAATGTTCTACTTCATCAGCCCATTTTTTGATATCAGGCAGTTTATATAAAAGTTCTGCAATCTCTTCATCACTTAACAAATGTGGTGGCTTTTGAGGCACATTTTGCATGTATTCTGCACGTGTTCTACATGAATG
>NZ_JACYHC010001062.1:0-756 GCF_017152085.1 Staphylococcus sp. EG-SA-2 | reverse complement strand
CATTTAATATTAATCGTGAGACGCATCCAAATGTTGACGAAGAAGTAGCAACGCAATTCAGCAATGATATTAAACTTGTCTCAAGTGGGCACGATAGCATTGATATTATTATGCCAAACATGACTAAAGGGCAGGCATTAAAACGATTGTTAGATAAATGGGAAATGTCTCCTTCAGAGCTCATGGCCTTTGGAGATGCGAATAATGATAAAGATATGCTAGCGTTCGCTAAGCATAGTTATGTGATGGAAAATAGTCATGATGAAGAATTGTTCAATATTGCCTCGGCTGTCGCTCCAAGTAATGATAAGCAGGGTGTTTTAACGATTATCGAACAAGAAGTATTGAACAAGTAGGTAGCACATCATCAATGAAGCGGCTATCATGATACTAAATACATGTTAAATGAAAACTTTGAATACGAATCATCAAACATTAATATATCTCAAACAGGTTAGGCAATAATGCCATAGTAAAATAAGCGCACTACAATCAGTTGAATAGATGATAAAATAAAGCAGATTTTAATCAAACCGATTTTGATACAGATAAACAAAATAAAAAGCAAAGGCACATGGTGCGCCTTTGCTTTTAAATATATATTAATTTAAACGTGTTTCACATGTACCAGTGTTAATGACAGATAATGCTGCGTTTAAACCACCTTCAACAAGGTTTTGTACTGCTTCATCAGAGAAGAAAGCAATATGTGGTGTTACTAAAATTCTTTCATGTTCGATTAACTCTAATAATGTT
>NZ_JACYHC010001061.1:0-757 GCF_017152085.1 Staphylococcus sp. EG-SA-2 | reverse complement strand
AACCGCCAACACCAGAGTGGGGCGCTATGTTGCAACAAGGTCGTGATTTTATTTCGTCTCATCCAATTATGTTGATTGCACCTGCTTCAGTCATTGCTATAACTATTTTAATTTTTAATTTAACCGGTGATGCACTAAGAGATAGATTGCTGAAACAACGGGGTGAATATGATGAGTCTCATTGATATACAAAATTTAACAATAAAGAATACTAGTGAGAAATCTCTTATTAAAGGGATTGATTTGAAAATTTTTAGTCAACAGATTAATGCCTTGATTGGAGAGAGCGGCGCTGGAAAAAGTTTGATTGCTAAAGCTTTACTTGAATATTTACCATTTGATTTAAGCTGCACGTATGATTCGTACCAATTTGATGGGGAAAATGTTAGTAGATTGAGTCAATATTATGGTCATACAATTGGCTATATTTCTCAAAATTATGCAGAAAGTTTTAACGACCATACTAAATTAGGTAAACAGTTAACTGCGATTTATCGTAAGCATTATAAAGGTAGTAAAGAAGAGGCTTTGTCCAAAGTTGATAAGGCTTTGTCGTGGGTTAATTTACAAAGCAAAGATATATTAAATAAATATAGTTTCCAACTTTCTGGGGGCCAACTTGAACGCGTATACATAGCAAGCGTTCTCATGT
Source organism: Staphylococcus sp. EG-SA-2 (assembly GCF_017152085.1). Classification (NCBI taxonomy): domain Bacteria; kingdom Bacillati; phylum Bacillota; class Bacilli; order Caryophanales; family Staphylococcaceae; genus Staphylococcus; species Staphylococcus sp. EG-SA-2. The sequence continues at coordinate 105 of NZ_JACYHC010001061.1, read as the reverse complement.
TGGAGCCTAAATTAATCATTGCAGACGAACCAGTTGCATCATTGGATGCTTTGAACGGTAATCAAGTGATGGATTTATTACAGCATATTGTATTAGAACATGGTC
>NZ_JACYHC010001060.1:0-10509 GCF_017152085.1 Staphylococcus sp. EG-SA-2 | reverse complement strand
TTTCAAATACTATCCCCATAGCTTTGATTTAACGCTTTTTCTCAATAACAAAACGAATATAGTAGAACATGAAAACGATAATCATGCTGAGCGATAAAGATTTAAATAATAGATTGACCCACGTTCCCTCAGTCGTATATCCATATGTAATCGTTGTGTTAATGATGAATGCTATAAAGATGATTGATAGTCTTAGCATATCATCACTCCTTTTAAGTTATTTTAGATATACGGGGGCGCTTTTGCAATCACTATTTTGATTAGCATGTATTTCCCATAAATTTTTCAACTTTATGAAAGATAATTAAGAAGCATCTATCTGGTACTAATGATCCAGACAGATGCTTCTTTTTTATCAATATCTTATTGTTATCTCATTAATTATTTTTAACCATATCTTCAGCTGTGCCAAAGATTTTACGTTTAATTGCTTCGCCAGTTGGTGTGCCTGCTAGTCCACCCAATCCAGTTTCACGTAATGATGCAGGAAGGTTACGACCAACCTTATCCATTGCTTCAATAACTTCATCAACAGGTATTCTACTTTCAATACCTGCTAATGCTAAATCTGCTGAAATTAAAGCGTTACCCGAACCAATTGCATTTCTCATAACACAAGGAATTTCAACAAGTCCGGCTACTGGGTCACAAACTAAACCTAATAAATTACTTATCGCTAATGCCATAGCGTGCCCGGATGCTTCTGGTGATCCTCCGAATATAGCTACTGCTGCAGCTGCGGCCATTGCAGATGCTGAACCAACTTCAGCTTGGCAGCCACCTGTTGCACCAGCTACACTTGCATTGTTTGCTACGACACGCCCAAACAATGCTGAAGTGAATAAGAAATCAATCATTTGCTCTTCTGTTAAATCATGTGTTTTTTCTAATTTAAAAAGTGCACCGGGAATGGTACCCGAGGAACCAGCTGTTGGCGTTGCACAAATAATACCCATCGCAGCATTGACTTCATTTGTTGCAATGGCACCTTTGACTGCATCAATCATTTCATATCCAGACAAAGCATGATGTGTTTCATTATAATCACGTAGTTTAGCAGCGTCATGACCAGTGTAGCCCGTTACACTTTCAACGCCATCACCTGTCGTCCCTTTGATTACTGCGTCTCGCATGACATCTAAATTTTGTTTCATTTGCGCTCGCACTTCATCACGTGATTTACCGCTTAATTCCATTTCTTCTTTAACCATGATATCCGCAAATGACATATTATTTTCTACGGCATAATCTATAGTCTCTCTAATTGAATCAAACATGTTTATTCCCCCTCTAATTTATATAGGAAACGTTTACGTCACTGTATTTCTCTTTAATTGTATTTAATGTCGATTCTGAGATTGCTTTATTTAATGGTATTACAACCAAGCATTTATCTTCATCTATCTTAATAAATTCATCTTTACAGTCTAATTTCATATCGTTGATATCATTGATGAAATGATTTACTTGTGCTTTAGTCATATTTCCGTCAACAACTAAAATTGGTAATCCATGATTTAAATCTACTTCTAGTCCATTTATATGAATACCTTTAATTTTAATTGTACCACCACCGATTGAAATACCGATAATTTCAATGTAGCGACCATCATTACGAGATGATTTGATATAAGCACAGTTTGGATGTTGACCAATACTATCGCCTTCTTCTTCGATGATATCTATTTTAATACCATCATCAGCTGCAATTTCTAATGAAGATTTAATTCGGTTATCAAATGTTGAATATCCCATTGCTCCACCCACAATAGCGACATCTGTACCATGTCCTTGGTGTGTTTGAGCAAATGATTCATAATAATGTATTTCAATATTTTTAGGAATATCTCCCAATATTGCGCGTGCTGAATTCCCAATCTTTACTGCACCAGCCGTATGAGAACTTGAAGGGCCCATCATAACTGGTCCGATAATATCGAAAGCACTTTGATAATCATAGCTCTTTGCCATAATTAAACACTCTCCTTAATATGATTCTTTTTGCTCGGCATTTTAAAGTTGATATTCATTAAATTAAACTTATTAATTAGTGTTCCAATAATATAGGCTAAGACAATGCTGACAATAATCACTGTTGCGATTGTTACAATTGATGTCACTGCATTATTAAAGCCAAACAATACGATGGCACCTGCAATTGGTGTTGCCATACCTTTGACACCTATTACTAGTCCGCTAAATGTCACGATACATGCGTTGACGACCCCAATCAGTGCATTTGTACCATATAGTTGTACTGGATATTGCGCTATTAAATCAATTTGCGTCAATGGCTCAATACAAACTGCAAATGCTTTTGACGGTCCACCAATGTTTAATTTTCGGAATAAAATAAGGTTAACAAATGAGCTACCTGTACATGTTAGTGCTCCAATAGCCATAGGAACACCTGTCAGTCCTAATAAACTTGTTAATACCATTGAACTTAGCGGTGTCATACCTGTAACAGGAATCACTAGTCCTAAAATGACCGCTAATGCATATGGATTGTTATCACCTACCGCAGTGACAGCACTACCTATTTGTTTTAATGTTGCTAGCACACCAGGTGTAATGATTGATGCAAGTCCGAAAGCAATTGCTGGTGCAAATAAGATCACCACAATTAAGTCCAAGCCTTCTGGAACTTTCTTTTCAATCCATTTAATTAAAAAAGCTACGCAATAAGCTGCGATGAATGCTGGTAATAATTTAAAGTCATGTAATACTAAACCAACAATAACCGCAAATACTGGTGCAACGCCTAAGTTTAAGCACGTTAGAATACCTACTGCGATACCGCTTAAACTTCCTGCTAAATCCCCAATATCTTGTAGAAATTTAATATCAAATACGCCACCAATAGCGTAACTTAAGAATGCTTGTGGTAGAAATGTCGCACAAGCTGCACCGGATAATGCTTGTAGTCCTTGTTTACCGTACGGTGCATACTTTAAAAATAGCGTCATGATCACTAAAACCAAGACTAATGTGCCTACACCTAACAGAATATCCATTTCCCAAAAACCTCTCTCTATGTTTATTTTATTTTCAGACCATAAACATCGTACACCCTTAAGAAAACGTTTTCAACTTTTATCTGTTATCAAATCAAATATTTAAGTGAAATATTTCATATTTGTGAAAGATTTTTAAAATGGATTGTTTCAAAAACTACTTATGTTGTCATTAATATTTACTAATTAACTTTTTACTCTATATTTCAAACAGTTGTGTGACAGTTTTTTGATAACTTTTTTACATCTGAAAGTGAGTAATATTTCTAAAAATCTTTAATATTTATACACTTTATCTTTCGAGCTATTTATTTTTTGTTTTTGTGCTGTGTTTATAAAACCGCACACTATATTCAAAAATAACTTATTACACATATATTTGCAATAAGATAATTAAAGTAGGATATTATTTTTAGTTTTCTGATAGGAATGATGATAGTCTATAGGTTGAATCTTTACTTTTTTTAAAGCTAAATTTACATCAACTTAACAATGGCTGGTTATACTGAAGATGAAAATATTTAGTATAACTTAGTGGAGGCGATAAAGGTGCAATTGAGTCATTCCGTTAAAGTTGCAATTTCTATCTATTTAGCACTTATCTTTATAACGTTCACTTCTTATTTAGTCATTATTTTATATACGAGTATGACTGGACATGATGTATCACATTTCGTGTTAGATAGTCAGCATTCTCATCATGGATCTCTTACGCAAAAACATTTGAGTCTTCCTGAAATCTCATTTAAATAGTTTATCCTCTGTGTTTCAACATTCATTTCCCATATCGATTCATTTATCTATCATCTAGACCACTACATCTTAGATGATTTTTTTATTTTCTCATTTCACTCTTTCTTAAAAGTCGATATAATGAATTAAATCATTATCATACACCGACATATTTTATGTTGTTGGTGTTAAGTTTTAAAGGGGTGAGATACTTGGCGAATAATCATTCAGCTTTGCGTTTAAAAGGAATTATACTTGCCATTGTCGGTGCTTGTTTATGGGGATTAGGTGGTACTGTTTCTGATTTCTTGTTCAAATATAAGAATATTAATGTCGATTGGTACGTCACTGCTCGACTTGTAGTCAGTGGTGTTTTCTTACTTATTATGTACAAAATGATGCAACCCAAACGTTCAATATTTAGCGTATTCCAAGATCGACGTATGTTAGGCAAATTACTTATCTTCAGTATACTGGGCATGTTAGTTGTACAATATGCTTATATGGCATCTATTAATACAGGTAATGCTGCGATTGCAACATTACTACAATACATTGCGCCAGTTTATATTATTATTTGGTTTGTCATAAGAGGCGTTGCAAAACTAACATTATTTGATGTGCTTGCTATTATCATGACACTATTAGGAACATTTTTATTATTAACGAATGGTTCATTTTCTAATTTAGTCGTCAATCCTGCAAGTTTATTCTGGGGTATTTTAGCTGGTGTAGCACTCGCTTTTTACACAATTTATCCTTCAGACCTACTTAACCGCTTCGGTTCGATTCTAATTGTCGGGTGGGCAATGCTTATTTCTGGTGTTGCGATGAATTTACGCCATCCAATTTGGCACATTGATATCACTAAATGGGACATATCAATTATATTATTTTTAATCTTTGGTATTATCGGTGGTACCGCACTCGCATTTTATTTCTTTATCGACAGTTTACAATACATATCAGCGAAAGAAACAACATTATTCGGAACTGTTGAACCTGTCGTAGCCGTTATCGCAAGCAGTCTATGGTTACATGTGGCATTCAAACCATTTCAAATCGTAGGCATCATTCTTATTATGATTTTAATTTTATTACTATCACTTAAAAGACAACCTGAAGCATTAGATGAATAAGAAAACTCTGATAATCACTTTAGCAAGTAACTATTTTTAACAACGTAGCTACCTTGTATGTGATATCAGAGTTTTTTATTTTAATTAATAATATTTTTCACTTGGTATAAAAAGCGTCGGCGCTCTGGTATCGGAAATACTGGATAAATATGGAATTGGTAATATCCAGGTATAAAGTCATGTTCGATACCTTTTGCACTCAACAATTGCGATAAGTTCAAAGCATCTGGGTACAGTACTTCTTTTGTGCCAACAGTTAATGTAATACGACCTAAACCATCTAAGTCACCATTAATTGGTGATACTTTGTAGTTATCTAAAGGTGTGTCCCCTGCCCATTGTTCAGCTAAGAACACACTGCCATCCACACCTACCATTGGGTCTTTCTTTAAGTAGTCAGGAATTTCAGGATGCTGCATCGTTGCATCTAAAACTGGTGAAATTAATACAATATGTCCTGGTTGCACAATATGTTTTTCTTTTAACAATTGAGCAAATGATAAAGCAATTTGACCGCCCGCAGAGTCACCCATTACAACGATTTGTTTAGAATCTGCTACTTGATTCAATAAATCATGGTATAACTTTTCAAAAAGCACATACGTCGCTTGATAATCTTGATGCGGAATCTTCGGATATACTGGCATGATGACTTTAGCATTGAGTGTTTCTGCAAGTTCATCAATAAATTCGAAATGAATTTTGAGTGGGTCTTGGAACCATGCGCCTCCATGTGCGTATAATACAACGCGTTGATGCTTATCTTGTTTATCATTAACGTTATAAACGGTTGAACCGTAGTGCTTATCCACTGTTACTGGCATCTTAAACTGATAATTGGTGCCCTCATATTCACCTGCTGTCTGTGGCGCCATTTTTTCTAATGCTTTCATCGCTTCTTCTTTATACATAAAACGACGCTTAGCTCTAGATAATCGTATACCTTGTTCTAACATATAACTTTTCACACTGCGTTTTTCTTTAATTCTAATATGTGCGTATGCTGCTACTAAAAATCCAAACGCAAGTGTAGACCATTTTTTACGCATTTGTCGTCACTCCTCTTTGATGATTTCTACTATAGTTCTACTGTACCATGCTGATTCTTATTACTACCAATATTTACTGGGAAATAAGTTATGATGTCTACATAATCTTAGCAATGCTAATCATTTGCGATATTCATGCTCATCGACATCGTTATTCACACTATCATTCATTTGCTTAAGATGATGTTCAAAACGTTGCATATCGATAAAACGCCCTTGACGATGCATTTCTTTTCCATTCATAAAAATTAAATCCACAGGTACAGTGAAAATATTTAATTCTCCAGCAATAGCTTCAACTTGACTTTGATTAATCACAGCTAATGGCACATTGGGATATGATTGCATCAAGTCTTCAATTTGTGGTAAAACGGCATGACACACGCTACACTGATCGCGCATGACATGTACAACTGCTAACGGATATTGATGAATAAATTCACGGAATGCTTCGACACTATTTAATTGCTTAACCATTTCGAACACCTTCTTACTTTTTATATTTTAAAATGAAGTCATTATTTTGTTGCTAAAATGTCTTGAAACACTTGTGGCACAGAGGTTATCTTCTTATCACTCAATCTGTAAAAACCGCCTGTCTGTGTACCAATACAATGCACGCAATGTGCGGACACAATTTCAAACTGAAACACCCATTTCATCTTGCTTGCTTTAACTAAGTAAATACGACCTACTGGTTTGTCATGTATTGTGACAGGTACTTTATACTCTGCTTCCGTTTTCATAAGTATAGGTGAAATGCCTTGATTGATCATTGTTGAGTAATTCATGTGCTGATTAATAAACGCTGTTCTCAAATCTTCGAACCATCTAATATAAACGATATTACTAACGACACCCATCGCATCAATGTCGTAACCATTCACTTCGATTTCTTTCTCTGCAACTAATAGACCTTCTGTTGTCATAATGACAAATCTCCTTATCTTACAAATAGATTTAAAATCATGTTAATTTATTTTTATTACTTTCATGATAAAAATACAAGCAATTGAACTTTATTACGGAAAATCAAACTTTTCAATGAGACTATTAATTTGGCTAGTCGCGAAGATGCATTTTTCTAAAATGTGACAAAAACATAAGCAATGTTTTCTATATCTAACACTAATATTTAACTTATTATCATCAACACACCTGCTATACATCATTGCGCACTAAAAAGGCAGTAGCTTCATTTTAAGCTACTGCCTTTTGTAACGTATTCTCTTTCAACTCGCTACTTCGCATACGCACTACGAATGACTAAAAGTTCATTCATTTGATATGCTGTTTCATTTTTAATCATTATTTGACTGTCATAATTAGCTTACCTGGATCAGCATCTTGTACATCTTCAATGACAAGTTCTTTATTTTCAAGATTTGTAATAATCATTGGTGTAACGATGCTTGGTGCGTGTGCTTTCAAGTATGCTAAATTCACTTTCATTAATGGTTGGCCTTGTGTTACTTTTTCATCAACGTTAATCAGACTTTCGAATCCTTCACCATTCAGTTTCACTGTATCGATACCAATATGAATAAGTACTTCGACGCCACTTTCAGATTCTAATCCTATCGCATGTTTCGTAGGGAAGATTGTTTTCACTGTACCATCAAACGGTGCTACAATTTCACCTTTTTCAGGGATAAAGCCAATACCATCACCCATCATTTTACCAGCGAATACTTGATCAGGTACTTCTGATAATGGAATGATTTGACCGACACCTGGTGCATAGATGTCTGTTGTTCCAAGTGCTTCTACGTGAACTGGTTCATCTGACATTTCTTCAGTCACTGTCGTTTCACTTGGTTTCGTAATTTCACCACTCATAATCTTGGCCATATCATGTTTAATTTGATCTGATTTTGGACCAAAGATAGCTTGCATATTGTTTCCAACTTCTAATACACCTGATGCGCCTAAAGCTTTAATACCTGCTACATCTACTTTTGATTTATCAACCACTTCTACGCGCAGACGTGTAATACATGCATCTAAATGTTTAATGTTTTCTTTTCCACCCATTGCATCTAAGACATCAAATGGTAATTTTGCGACACTAGAGTTACGAATTTCAGTTTCTTCATCTTCACGACCTGGTGTTTTCAATTTAAACTTACGAATTGCAAAGTCGAATAAGAAGTAATACACGATAGCATATACAATACCGACTGGAATAACTAATAATGCGTGTGAACGATCCCAGTTTAATAAACCATATAAAATATAATCTATGAAACCACCTGAGAATGTCATACCAATTTTAACGCCTAATAAATGCATTACTAAGAATGATGTACCAGCTAATAATACGTGAATTCCATAAAGTACTGGTGCTACAAATAAGAATGAAAATTCTAATGGCTCAGTGATACCAGTTAAAAATGCAGTTAATCCTGCTGATAACATTAAACCACCCACGACTTTTTTGCGTTCTGGTCGTGCATTTTTATAAATAGCAAATGCCGCCGCTGGTAAACCAAACATCATAAATGGATATTTACCAGTAGTAAATGCACCAGCAGTAAATGGTACGCCATCTTTCAATTGTGCCATCCAAATACGTTGGTCACCACGAACTAATTCACCTGCGTGATTTGTATAACTTCCGAATTCAAACCAGAACGGTGAATAGAAAATATGATGTAAACCAAATGGAATTAATGAGCGTTCAATAATACCGAATATAAACGTTGTTAATGTTAAATTTTTATTTAATAAGAAATTCGATAAACTATTTAATCCATCTTGAATTGGTGGCCACGCAAAGCTTAAAAGCACACCTGTTGCGATTGCTACGACCGATGTCACAATCGGTACAAATCGTTTACCTGCAAAGAATCCTAAAAATGGTGGTAGTGTAATATTATAAAATTTGTTGTAACACCATGCGGCTAAAGCACCCATGATAATACCACCAAACACACCCGTTTGTAACGTTGGAATACCTAATACTAAAGCATGTGCTGGTTCTTTCGCTGCTTGACTTAATTCTTTTGCCCCTTTGGCATATGAGAAAATGTCATCAATTGTAATGTGCAACACTTTCCCCATTGTTGCATTCATAATTAAGTAACCTACTAGCGCTGCTAATGCTGCAACACCGTCTCCTCCTGCTAATCCAAGTGCTGTACCAACTGCAAATAATAATGGCAAGTTATCAAATACAACTTGTCCTGCTGCTTCCATGACCGACGAAATCATTACAATGATATCGTTTTTTAACCATGGTGCAATTTCTACTAATTGTTCGTTGTGCATTGCGTTACCAAACGCTAATAAAATACCAGCTGCTGGTAAAATCGCAACAGGTAACATTAATGCTTTACCGATACGTTGCAATTGTCCAAACAATTTCTTAAACATATAAACATCCCCTATCTCAATTTCCGCTTCCATGTACAAAAAAAGCAGGCATGAACAAACAAGACTATTCTCATAGTACGGTTGTTTGCTCATGCCTGCATTACCAGTAACACGCAAGTGATATGTAATTCATAGCTATTATACATATTTGTAAAAGCGTTTTCAACAACTTTTTCACAATTTTATCATCAATTCAGTACGATCATTTGTGATAAATAAACAAAACGGCAATTCCCATTTTGTTGAAATAGAAATTACCGTTTTTATAGTTCAATTCAATTGTGATAACCTTTAAATCAGTTATAAGAAACGTTTTGCTGCCACTGAAATTGGTGGAATTTGATCTAAATCTAAATGCTTATCTTCAGTAATTGATCTAAATGCCCACTTACCATAACCAAGCGCTTCTTCATTTACAATTTTACCTGGTAATGGCGCAGCATTAGGATCAACATATACATCTACAATCGTTGGTACATCTTGTGCTAATGCCTCTTCGACTATAGCATCTACTTCGCTAGCACTCTTAATTGTATAACCTTTACCACCTGCTGCCTCAGCAAATTTTGCATGATCCATATCAGAAAAATCAACTGCATATTCTAATTCACCAGCTGCTTGTTGTTCATATTTAATAAATGCTAACTGTTTGTTATTAAGTACAAATACAGTTAAAGGTAAATCATATTGTACTGCTGTAGCGAAGTCTTGCATTACCATTTGGAATGCACCGTCACCAGCAATGGCAATCGCTTGTCTATTTGGATATGCAATTTTTGATGCCATAGCTCCTGGAAGACCGCAACCCATTGTACCTAACCAACTTGAAATGATGAACTTGTTGTTCACACCAAGATTTAAATAACGTGTAGACCAAACTGTTGCAGTACCAACATCTGCTGAAATTACTGCATCATCTTTAATAAATTTGTTAATTGATGCCATTAAACGTTCTGGACGTAATGGTTTGCTATTATTATTTTTATCTTGTTCCATCCATTTATCCCAAACCGCTTTACGTTCTAACGTTTTGTTTAAAAATGGTCTTTCCGCAACATGTTTAATATTTTCAGTTAACTGATGCAATGCAATTTTACTGTCTCCAACAATTCCTACATTAATATTAAAACGATGTCCGATATTTTTAGGATTTGTGTCGATTTGGATTGCTTTAATATTTTTCTTAGGTAAGTAATC
>NZ_JACYHC010001059.1:0-757 GCF_017152085.1 Staphylococcus sp. EG-SA-2 | reverse complement strand
AACCGCCAACACCAGAGTGGGGCGCTATGTTGCAACAAGGTCGTGATTTTATTTCGTCTCATCCAATTATGTTGATTGCACCTGCTTCAGTCATTGCTATAACTATTTTAATTTTTAATTTAACCGGAGATGCGCTAAGAGATAGATTGCTAAAACAACGAGGTGAATATGATGAGTCTCATTGATATACAAAATTTAACAATAAAGAATACTTGTGAGAAATATCTTATTAAAGGGATTGATTTGAAAATTTTTAGTCAACAGATTAATGCCTTGATTGGAGAGAGCGGCGCTGGGAAAAGTTTGATTGCTAAAGCCTTACTTGAATATTTACCATTTGATTTAAGCTGCACGTATGATTCGTACCAATTTGATGGAGAAAATATTAGTAGATTGAGTCAATATTATGGTCATACAATTGGTTATATTTCTCAAAATTATGCAGAAAGTTTTAACGACCATACTAAATTAGGTAAACAGTTAACTGCGATTTATCGTAAGCATTATAAAAGTAGTAAAGAAGAGGCTTTGTCAAAAATTGACAAGGCTTTGTCGTGGGTTAATTTACAAAGCAAAGATATATTAAATAAATATAGTTTCCAACTTTCTGGGGGCCAACTTGAACGCGTTTACATAGCAAGCGTTCTCATGTTGGAGCCTAAATTAATCATTGCAGACGAACCAGTTGCATCATTGGATGCTTTGAACGGTAATCAAGTGATGGATTTATTACAGCATATTGTATTAGAACATGGTC
>NZ_JACYHC010001058.1:0-757 GCF_017152085.1 Staphylococcus sp. EG-SA-2 | reverse complement strand
TTAGGTTCCATGCATGGTATTGAAATATTAAAAACTGGTAAAGAGATTCATTTTGCTCATTTTTTTGAATTTGAAAATCATAAAAAGGATGCCAAGTTAAGCAAAGTGACATCTTACATTGTTGTTGGTTAATTTATCAAATTATATATATCGCAAAAAAATCTTTTGTGGTTACATGTATATTGTTATATAACAAATAATTTGGCATAACATTTTTGTTATATGAACACTTATTACTAGAGTGCCCATTGAACATACAGTATGATTAAATATCATGTTATGAAAGAAGGATATATTTTGACTGTTTTTAAAAATGAGCGCTTAAGCTGGTTACCATACATAGCTATTGTCATTTTGTTACACGTTATTGGGTTTAGTTTTTTATGGATTGCTGGAAAAGACCATCATATCTTATTTGGTATGGGGATTCTTGCATATACATTAGGTTTGCGTCATGCATTTGATGCAGATCACATTGCTGCAATAGATAATACGGTTCGCAAATTATTACAGCAACGCAAAGATCCATCTGGTGTGGGTTTCTATTTTTCAATTGGACATTCATCTGTCGTATTTTTAATGGCTGTTTTTTTAGGGGTATCTGTAAAATGGGCTAAAGATGAATTACCGCATTTCCAAGATATTGGTGGAACGATTGGTACACTAGTTTCAGGTTTCTTTTTAGTGCTTATCGGTGTGTTGAATCTAATTATTTTAATCTCTTTAATTAACTTGTTCGCTAAATTACGTCGTGAAC
>NZ_JACYHC010001057.1:0-759 GCF_017152085.1 Staphylococcus sp. EG-SA-2 | reverse complement strand
ATGAAATTGACTTTAAATATGCAGATGCTGTTACAGCATGTGATAATATCCAAACATTTAAATTGGTTGTTAAAACAATCGCACGTAAACATAATTTACACGCAACATTTATGCCTAAACCATTATTCGGTGTGAATGGTAGCGGTATGCACTTTAACGTTTCATTATTCAAAGGTAAAGAAAATGCATTCTTTGATCCAAATACTGAAATGGGCTTAACGGAAACTGCATATCAATTTACAGCAGGTGTGCTTAAAAATGCACGCGGATTTACTGCTGTATGTAACCCGTTAGTAAACTCATATAAACGTTTAGTACCTGGTTATGAAGCACCATGTTATATTGCATGGAGTGGTAAAAACCGTTCACCATTAATCCGTGTACCATCTTCAAGAGGATTATCTACTCGTATCGAAGTACGTTCAGTAGATCCAGCTGCAAACCCATACATGGCGTTAGCTGCAATCTTAGAAGCTGGACTAGATGGTATTAAAAATAAATTAAAAGTTCCAGAACCAGTTAACCAAAATATTTACGAAATGAACCGTGAAGAACGTGAAGCAGTAGGCATTCAAGACTTACCTTCAACACTTTATACTGCATTAAAAGCAATGCGTGAAAATGAAGTTATTAAAAAAGCTTTAGGAAATCATATCTATAATCAATTTATTAATTCAAAATCAATTGAATGGGATTACTACAGAACTCAAGTATCTGAATGGGAAAGAGATCAGTACATGAAGCAATATTAATACGCTA
>NZ_JACYHC010001056.1:0-759 GCF_017152085.1 Staphylococcus sp. EG-SA-2 | reverse complement strand
AGTTGTTTTACCTGCACCATTCGCTCCAACGAGACCAACTATTTGTCCGCGTTTCAGCTTAAATGATACATCTTCGAGAATCGTTTTGTTGCCTATCTTCTTTGTTAAATGTTCTATTGTTAAAACACCCATATCACTATCTCCTTTGCTATTAAATAATCTGAATCTTAAGATTTTATATATAAAATTAATTTTATCACATAGCAAGTGTTATAAAAATATGGATTTAAAAAACTTTAATAATATAAAATATAAATATGAACACGAGTATTTTTGTAGCGTGCAAATGGTATTGCTACATTTATTAAAATGCGCAATTTGTTATGAGTAACTTTTTTGGATAGTAGGCACATTAAAGTGTCGAAAACAATTTGTGTGGAGGACAGGGTAAATTCTGTTTATTTAAGATGATAGTTTGTATTATAGATGGATTTGTGAGATAAGTTTGCGGAATGTATACATACTGAGGGAACTGAACTTTGATGGGAAACTTCATTATATCTCTTAACGTAAAGGATTTTAGGTGACTTTCAGCTAAAGTATGCCAAATAAACTTAAAAAAGCAGTGAATCATTTCAATAGATGGAATGATTTTACTGCTTTTTGTGTATAGAAATTTAAAATTCATGCCTTTATACTAACAACAATATTATTTTACTCTCTTACGTTTGCCAATGTAACGTATAGCAAAGTAAATGACTGCGATAATGATGACAACATACATAATACGTGAATATGTATGAAGACCAGTCATCAACA
>NZ_JACYHC010001055.1:0-759 GCF_017152085.1 Staphylococcus sp. EG-SA-2 | reverse complement strand
AGTTGTTTTACCTGCACCATTCGCTCCAACGAGACCAACTATTTGTCCGCGTTTCAGCTTAAATGATACATCTTCGAGAATCGTTTTGTTGCCTATCTTCTTTGTTAAATGTTCTATTGTTAAAACATCCATATCACTATCTCCTTTGCTATTAAATAATCTGAATCTTAAGATTTTATATATAAAATTAATTTTATCACATAGCAAGTGTTATAAAAATACGGATTTAAAAAACTTTAATAATATAAAAGATAAATATGAATACGAGTATTTTTGTAGCATGCAAATGGCATTGCTACATTTATTAAAATGCGCAATTTGTTATGAGTGACTTTTTTGAATAGAAGGCATATTAAAGTGACGAAAACAGTTTGTGTGGAAGACAGGGTAAATTCTGCTTATTTAAGATGATAGTTTGTATTATAGATGGATTGTGAGATGCGTTTGCGGAATAAATGGTACATACTGAGGGAACTGAACTTTTATGGGAAACTTCATTATATCTCTTAACGTAAAGGGTTTTAGATGACTTTCAACTAAAGTATGCCAAATAAACCTAAAAAAGCAGTAAATCATTCCAGCCATCGAAATGATTTTACTGCTTTTTATTTATAGCAATTGAAAATATACCATTATACTAACAACAATATTATTTTACTCTCTTACGTTTGCCAATGTAACGTATAGCAAAGTAAATGACTGCGATAATGATGACAACATACATAATACGTGAATATGTATGAAGACCAGTCATCAACA
>NZ_JACYHC010001054.1:0-761 GCF_017152085.1 Staphylococcus sp. EG-SA-2 | reverse complement strand
CCATAAAGCCGAAGATTTCACTATATGAAAACATATGAGTAAATAACCCAAGGAATGATGGACCGAAGCCGACACCTGCATCTAGACCAACGTAAAAAGTAGATGTCGCGATACCATATTTAATCGGGGGTGAGACTTTTATCGCAATAGATTGCATTGCAGATGATAAATTTCCATACCCTAAACCTAGGCAAGCACCAGCAAGTAATATTAACCAGCTTTGATAGCTTGAAATTAAGCACACAAATGAAAGGAAAAGCATGATAAATGCTGGATAGACAATAATATTTTCATTTTTATCATCCATCAATCTACCAGCAATAGGTCTAGTAATTAACGATGCTATAGCATAGCAAATAAAGAAATAGCTTGCTGCAGTGACTAGGTGTCGCTCTAAAGCAAATGCTTGTAAATAAGTTAGGATTGACGCATAGGTAACGCCAATTAAAAGCATAATTACAGCAACAGGAATGGCCTCTTTTGCAATAAATTGATGAATACTAAATCTTGGTTTATTAATGACATCAGTTTCAGTTTTATTATTTGTTACTTCGAAATCAACTTTTATAAATAATGAGATAATGAGTCCGAGTATGCCTAATATGACACAAATAATAAACAGTAAATCAATTGCGTATTTTGTAATAAGTAACATGCCTAGAAATGGGCCAATCGCTGTACCTAATACTAAACTTAAGGAAAATAAACTGATGCCTTCACTTTTTCTATTAACAGGGGTAACGTATGCCGCAATAGTACCT
>NZ_JACYHC010001053.1:0-761 GCF_017152085.1 Staphylococcus sp. EG-SA-2 | reverse complement strand
CCATAAAGCCGAAGATTTCACTATATGAAAACATATGAGTAAATAACCCAAGGAATGATGGACCGAAGCCGACACCTGCATCTAGACCAACGTAAAAAGTAGATGTCGCGATACCATATTTAATCGGAGGTGAGACTTTTATCGCAATAGATTGCATTGCAGATGATAAATTTCCATACCCTAAACCTAGGCAAGCACCAGCAAGTAATATTAACCAGCTTTGATAGCTTGAAATTAAGCATACAAATGAAAGGAAAAGCATGATAAATGCTGGGTAGACAATAATATTTTCATTTTTATCATCCATCAATCTACCAGCAATAGGTCTAGTAATTAACGATGCTATAGCATAGCAAATAAAGAAATAGCTTGCTGCAGTTACTAGGTGTCGCTCTAAAGCAAATGCTTGTAAATAAGTTAGGATGGACGCATAGGTAACGCCAATTAAAAGCATAATTACAGCAACAGGAATGGCCTCTTTTGCAATAAATTGATGAATACTAAATCTTGGTTTATCAATGACATTAGTTTCAGTTTTATTATTTGTTACTTCGAAATCAACTTTTATAAATAATGAGATAATGAGTCCGAGTATGCCTAATATGACACAAATAATAAACAGTAAATCAATTGGGTATTTTGTAATAAGTAACATGCCTAGAAATGGGCCAATCGCTGTACCTAATACTAAACTTAAGGAAAATAAACTGATGCCTTCACTTTTTCTATTAACAGGGGTAACGTATGCCGCAATAGTACCT
>NZ_JACYHC010001052.1:0-762 GCF_017152085.1 Staphylococcus sp. EG-SA-2 | reverse complement strand
GCTTTGTTCCTTTTTTAATTTATATATTTAAAATACACATATTCAAGAACTCGAGATATAAGTCAATGTACTAGGCACACAATTTAATATTGACAGTAATTAACCGAACGAAAATGCGCCCCGGGGCCCCCAACATAGAGAATTTCGAAAAGAAATTCTACAGACAATGCAAGTTGGCGAGGCCCCAACACAGAAACTGGCCAACAGTCAGCTTTCAATAATGTGCAAGTTGGGGTAAGGGCCCCAACATAGAGAATTTCGAAAAGATAAAGAAATACGTTTTCTTTAGATATTAGTATTTTTTATGAATGAGTTTCACGCATGTATTCTTCTTTCTATATGCATATTAGCTATGACTAACGATAAAGAACCTGAAACACTAATAAATGTCCTATAGTTTACAATATTATATTGGCAGTAGTTGACTGAATGAAAATACGCTTGTAACAAGCTTTTTTCAATTCTAGTCAACCTTGCCGGGGTGGGACGACGAAATAAATTTTGCTAAAATATGATTTCTGTCCCACTCCCTTATCATTTCTGTCCTACTCACATCTTATTCTTTATCAGATAGTGCATTTTTATTCTTTTTTAAGTCTTCTTCAGTGACGATACGTAAATTATTATTTGGTGCGGCGCCACCTTCATCATCAAATTTACCTTTTTCAATACTTTCGTCAGTCTTATTGTCATATTCGGTAAATTTTGATTTTTCTTCTTCGAAAAATGCTTTTGGATTATTTTTTAATCTATTAGCATATT
>NZ_JACYHC010001051.1:0-768 GCF_017152085.1 Staphylococcus sp. EG-SA-2 | reverse complement strand
ATTCAAAACCTTGATCTAAGTCATTATCTTCTGGATTTACAAATGAATAGTCTGAAGCAATTAAGTAATCACTGTATAATGCATCGTGATGGAATCCTTGTTCTACATATAAAACATTATCTTTTAGATTTTTACCGACAACAAACCAAGGATCGCCATCTCCACCTATACCTAAACCATGTCTTTGTCCTATTGTGTAATACATCAACCCACTATGTTTACCCATTTTCTTACCATCAAGTGTTATCATATCACCCGGTTGCGCAGGTAGATATTGAGATAAAAATGTTTTAAAGTTTTTTTCGCCGATAAAACAAATACCTGTAGAATCTTTTTTCTTAGCAGTAACTAGTCCTTGTTCTTCAGCAATTCGACGCACTTCAATCTTTTCGATGTCGCCAATTGGGAACATCACTTTTGAAAGTTGTTGTTGGGATAATTGATTCAAGAAGTATGTTTGATCTTTATTATTATCTACACCACGTAACATTTCAACATGACCATCTTCATGACGATGTATGCGTGCGTAATGCCCTGTTGCTACATAATCTGCACCTAAATTCATCGCATGATCTAAAAAGGCTTTAAACTTAATTTCTTTATTACACATAACGTCTGGGTTTGGAGTACGACCTTTTTTATATTCATCTAAGAAATACGTAAAGACTTTATCCCAATATTCTTTTTCAAAATTAACAGCGTAATATGGAATGCCAATTTGATTACACACTTCAATAACATCGTTGTAATCTTCAGTTGCAGTACATA
>NZ_JACYHC010001050.1:0-768 GCF_017152085.1 Staphylococcus sp. EG-SA-2 | reverse complement strand
ATTCAAAACCTTGATCTAAGTCATTATCTTCTGGATTTACAAATGAATAGTCTGAAGCAATTAAGTAATCACTGTATAATGCATCGTGATGGAATCCTTGTTCTACATATAAAACATTATCTTTTAGGTTTTTACCGACAACAAACCAAGGATCGCCATCTCCACCTATACCTAATCCATGTCTTTGTCCTATTGTGTAATACATCAAACCACTATGTTTACCCATTTTCTTACCATCAAGTGTTATCATATCACCCGGTTGTGCAGGTAAATATTGTGATAAAAATGTTTTAAAGTTTTTTTCGCCGATAAAACAAATGCCTGTAGAATCTTTTTTCTTAGCAGTAACAAGTCCTTGTTCTTCAGCAATTCGACGCACTTCACTCTTTTCGATGTCGCCAATTGGGAACATCACTTTTGAAAGTTGTTGTTGAGATAATTGATTCAAGAAGTATGTTTGATCTTTATTATTATCTACACCACGTAACATTTCAACATGACCATCTTCATGACGATGTATGCGTGCGTAATGTCCTGTTGCTACATAATCTGCACCTAAATTCATCGCATGATCTAAAAAGGCTTTAAACTTAATTTCTTTATTACACATAACGTCTGGATTTGGAGTACGACCTTTTTTGTATTCATCTAAGAAATACGTAAAGACTTTATCCCAATATTCTTTTTCAAAATTAACAGCGTAATATGGAATGCCAATTTGATTACACACTTCAATAACATCGTTGTAATCTTCAGTTGCAGTACATA
>NZ_JACYHC010001049.1:0-10516 GCF_017152085.1 Staphylococcus sp. EG-SA-2 | reverse complement strand
ATACAAAATCCATATAATTTATCTAGAGCGTTATGTCTACCAATGTCTTGTCGATGTACAAAAAATGTCAAACCATCGCTTATAGCAGCATTATGTAAGCCACCTGTTTCTTGGTAAATATGACTTGCACTTTGTAATCGAGTCATCATGTTAATAATTTGTATTGGAGTTAAAGTGATTTTAGACATAGAAGTTTTAGCGATAGCAGCATCATTTTGAAAATAAAACTCACGACTCTTTCCACAACAAGATGCAATCATTCGTTTTGTGGAATATTGAAAGCGATCGCCTAAATCTTTATTAAGTTCAACATGGGCAAAACCTTTACTATCATCAATCAGCACAGATTTTAATTCATCTCGCTTTAAAATGGCACCTTCCGAAGCCAGAAATCCAATGACTAACTCCTCAAGGTTTGTTGGACTGCATATAACAGTCGCAAATTCTTCACCATTCACCATAATTGTAAGTGGAAATTCTGTCACATATTGATCTGTTGTATTGAATAATTTTCCATCTTCATATCTAACAATTGGTTGACCTAAAGATACATCTTTGTTCATTATCTAACCCCTTTAATTAGCTTAAACTTTATTTTAAAGCAATTTGCTTAAAATTTTAACATATTTGCTTAAGTTTGAAATTTGATTTATAAAAAATAATAGCGAGCAATCTGTTTGATTTAAATTGAATTCGAGAGTATACATACTAGGGGATCAATTAATAAATATCAATCTTATGCAAATTTGACAATTGTTTGAATCAATATATAAACAGGCAACGGTTCTTTTCAAATATAATAGTAAGTGTATAATGAAAATGTAAATATTATTAAAAAAGGGGGTTCACTCAATGAAAATGAAACGTTTTATAGCTATTGTAATGGCATTATTTTTAGTATTAGCTGGTTGCTCTAATTCTAACGATAATAATGAAAGTAAAAAAGATGACGCAGACAATGGTAAGAAACAAGAGATTCAAGTTGCAGCGGCAGCAAGTTTAACAGATGTAACCAAGAAATTAGCTTCAGAATTTAAAAAAGAGCATAAAAATGCTGATATTAAATTTAACTATGGTGGATCAGGGGCATTAAGAAAACAAATTGAATCAGGCGCACCTGTTGACGTATTTATGTCTGCAAATACTAAAGATGTAGATGCATTAAAAGACAAGAATAAAGCGCATGATACATATAAATATGCGAAAAATAGTCTAGTATTAATTGGTGATAAAGATTCAAATTACACTTCAGTAAAAGACTTAAAAGACAATGATAAATTAGCATTAGGTGAAGTGAAAACTGTACCAGCAGGAAAATATGCGAAACAGTATTTAGATAACAATAACTTATTTAAAGAAGTCGAAAGTAAAATCGTTTATGCTAAAGATGTAAAACAAGTATTAAATTATGTTGAAAAGGGTAATGCGAAACAAGGTTTTGTGTATAAAACTGACTTATATAAACAAAACAAAAAAATTGATACTGTAAAAGTAATTAAAGAAGTAGAACTTAAGAAACCAATCACATACGAAGCTGGTGCTACATCAGATAGTAAATTAGCAAAAGAGTGGATGGAATTCTTAAAATCAGATAAAGCTAAAGAAATATTAAAAGAATACCACTTTGCAGCATAAGGAGTTGTAATCCATGCCTGACTTAACACCTTTTTGGATATCAATACGAGTTGCTGTAATCAGTACGATTATTGTAACGGTTTTAGGTATTTTTATATCTAAATGGTTGTATCGTCGTAAGGGTTCGTGGGTTAAAGTATTGGAAAGTTTATTGATATTACCTATTGTTTTGCCGCCAACGGTATTAGGTTTTATTCTATTAATCATCTTCTCGCCAAGAGGACCAATCGGTCAATTCTTTGCGAATGTACTACATTTACCTGTAGTGTTCACTTTGACAGGTGCTGTGATAGCATCTGTCATTGTTAGTTTTCCACTAATGTATCAACATACTGTGCAAGGCTTCAGAGGTATAGACACGAAAATGATTAATACAGCTAGAACGATGGGAGCAAGTGAAACGAAAATTTTCCTCAAATTAATTTTACCATTAGCTAAACGCTCTATTTTAGCAGGTATAATGATGAGTTTTGCTCGTGCATTAGGTGAGTTTGGTGCTACATTAATGGTTGCAGGATATATTCCAAATAAAACGAATACACTACCTTTAGAAATATACTTCTTAGTGGAACAAGGTAGAGAAAATGAAGCGTGGTTATGGGTATTAGTGCTAGTCGCATTCTCTATTGTGGTTATATCTACAATTAATTTATTGAATAAAGATAAATATAAGGAGGTCGACTAGATGCTTAAAATCAATGTGAAATATCAATTAAAGAACACTTTAATTCGCATCAATATAGATGATACTGAACCAAAAATTTATGCAGTTCGTGGTCCATCTGGCATTGGTAAAACTACTGTTTTAAATATGATTGCCGGATTACGTAAAGCAGATGAAGCTATTATCGAAGTGAATGGGCAATTGCTTACTGATACGACAAAAAACGTGAATGTTAAAATTCAACAACGACGTATTGGATATCTGTTTCAAGACTACCAATTGTTTCCTAATATGACGGTTTATAAAAATATTACTTTTATGGCTGAACCATCTAAACACATCGATCAATTAATTCAAACTTTAAACATTAATCATTTGATGAAACAATATCCTATGACATTGTCAGGTGGAGAGGCACAACGTGTAGCACTTGCACGTGCACTTAGCACGAAACCAGATTTAATTTTATTAGATGAACCTTTTTCTAGTTTGGATGATACTACAAAAGATGAGAGTATTACATTAGTTAAACGTATTTTCAACGAATGGCAAATACCAATCATATTTGTGACACATTCAAACTATGAAGCAGAACAAATGGCTCATGAAATTATTACAATTGGGTAATCATTTATTTGCCATTAAAGAGTTTAGAACGTATTTAAAATTGTAGAAGTGAATGCTTCTATCAGCATTTTAATGATGTTTTAAACTCTTTTTTAGGGGCAGTTTTTTTGAGAGACATTGACGCGCGTCATATAATGAAAGTAATGATAAAAAGAAAGGATAACTTAATGTGAGTCAAGAACGTTATTCAAGGCAAATTTTATTTAAACAAATAGGTGAAATAGGTCAAAGCAAAATAAATCAAAAATGTGCGTTGATTATTGGTATGGGCGCATTAGGTACACATGTGGCCGAAGGACTTGTTAGAGCAGGCATTGCTAAACTAATCATTGTTGATAGAGATTATATTGAATTTAGTAATTTACAAAGACAAACATTGTTTACTGAAGAAGATGCTTTGAAAATGATGCCTAAAGTGGTTGCAGCTAAAAAGCATTTGCTAGCGTTACGTAGTGATGTTGATATTGATGGTTGTATTGCCCATGTGGATTATTATTTTTTGGAAACACATGGACAGGACGTTGACGTTATTATTGATGCAACCGATAACTTTGAAACACGACAACTGATTAATGATTTTGCATATAAACATCGTATACCTTGGATTTATGGTGGTGTTGTACAGAGTACATATACAGAAGCTGCATTTATACCTGGTAAAACACCTTGCTTTAACTGTTTGGTACCACAATTGCCAGCATTAAATTTAACATGTGATACAGTAGGGGTCATTCAACCTGCCGTGACGATGGCAACAAGTTTACAATTAAGAGATGCGATGAAAGTATTAACGGAACAACCAATTGACACAAAAATAACTTATGGCGATATTTGGGAAGGTAGTCATTATTCATTTGGTTTCAGTAAAATGCAACGTTCAGACTGTACAACTTGTGGAGATGTACCAAGTTATCCGTATTTAAACAAGAATGAACAACGTTATGCAACATTGTGTGGTAGAGACACTGTACAGTATGAAAATGCATCAATTACACACGACATTCTTGTTCAATTTTTAAAACAACATCAACTAAATTATCGCAGTAATTCGTATATGGTTATGTTTGAATTTAAAGGACACCGCATTGTTGCTTTTAAAGGTGGAAGGTTTTTAATACATGGCATGACACGCACATCAGATGCCACACATCTAATGAATTTATTGTTTGGATAAAAAAAGATAAGACAAAAGGAGTGTAATATTATGGGCGAACATCAAAACGTTAAATTGAATCGTACAGTTAAAGCAGCCGTACTAACGGTATCAGATACTAGAGACTTTGTTACAGATAAAGGTGGTCAATGCGTGCGCCAACTATTACAAGCAGATGACGTTGAAGTGAGTGACGCACATTATACAATTGTGAAAGATGAAAAAGTAGCCATCACGACGCAGGTGAAGAAGTGGTTAGAAGAAGATATTGATGTCATCATTACGACTGGTGGAACAGGTATTGCACAACGTGATGTGACGATTGAAGCAGTAAAACCACTTTTAACTAAAGAGATAGAAGGCTTTGGGGAATTGTTTAGATATTTGAGTTATGTTGAAGATGTTGGCACGCGTGCATTATTGTCTCGTGCTGTAGCAGGTACAGTTAATAATAAATTGATATTTTCGATTCCAGGATCAACAGGCGCAGTTAAATTAGCATTAGAAAAGCTCATTAAACCAGAATTAAATCATCTGATTCATGAGCTTACAAAATAATTTATTGACCTGATTGGCGTTGAAAATCTCCAGATTTACCGCCAGACTTGCTTTCAAGGTAGGTTTCGCCAATAATCATACCTTTATCAACTGCTTTCGTCATGTCGTAAATGGTTAAAGCCGTTGCTGATGCAGCGGTTAAAGCTTCCATTTCAACACCGGTTTTGCCAGTTGTAGAGACAGTTGTTTGAATGTTTAAAGTATAAAGGGGTGCATTTGTTTCATCCCAGCTGAAGTGAACATCTATGCCAGTCAATGGTAATGGATGGCACATCGGAATAATTGTTGATGTATTTTTGGCAGCCATAATACCAGCGATTTGAGCAGTGTTCAATACATTGCCTTTGGTATTGGTGTTATTAGAAATCTGCTTAAAAATAGTTTCATTCACAGTAATGCTTGAATGAGCGACAGCAGTTCTTTTTGTAATTTGTTTGTCTGATACATCGACCATTTTGGCGTGGCCTTGTTGATTAATATGAGTAAACTCAGTCATTTTACCCCTCCTAGTGCATCTAGTATATCATGAAAAAATAAAAGTTTTGGAGATGATTTTTAATGGTAGTAGAAAAAAGAAACCCAATCCCAGTTAAAGAAGCAATTCAACGTATCGTTAATCAGCAGAGTTCAATGCCGGCAATTACGGTAGCACTTGAAAAAAGTCTAAATCATATCTTAGCAGAAGATATTGTAGCTACTTATGATATACCAAGGTTTGATAAATCACCTTATGATGGTTTTGCAATTCGCAGTGTTGATTCACAAGGGGCAAGTGGTCAGAATCGCATTGAGTTTAAAGTGATTGATCATATTGGTGCAGGTTCAGTTTCTGATAAATTAGTTGGGGATCACGAAGCGGTGCGTATTATGACTGGAGCACAAATACCAAATGGCGCAGATGCTGTTGTTATGTTTGAACAAACGATTGAACTAGAAGATACATTTACAATTCGTAAACCATTTTCAAAAAATGAAAATATATCTTTAAAAGGTGAAGAAACAAAGACAGGCGATGTTGTTCTAAAAAAAGGACAAGTAATTAACCCAGGGGCTATCGCGGTCCTTGCAACATATGGCTATGCAGAGGTTAAAGTTATTAAGCAACCGAGTGTCGCTGTTATTGCAACAGGAAGCGAATTATTAGATGTTAATGATGTATTAGAAGATGGAAAAATTCGTAACTCTAATGGCCCAATGATTCGTGCCTTAGCAGAAAAATTAGGTCTTGAAGTTGGTATTTACAAAACACAAAAAGATGATTTAGATAGTGGCATCCAAGTCGTTAAAGAAGCTATGGAAAAACACGATATCGTTATTACAACGGGTGGAGTTTCTGTTGGAGACTTTGACTATTTACCTGAGATTTATAAGGCTGTAAAGGCGGAAGTGTTATTTAATAAAGTAGCAATGCGTCCTGGTAGCGTAACAACGGTTGCATTTGCAGATGGAAAGTATTTGTTTGGATTATCTGGAAATCCATCAGCTTGTTTTACAGGATTTGAACTATTTGTGAAACCAGCTGTTAAACATATGTGTGGCGCACTAGAAGTCTTCCCGCAAATAATTAAAGCAACATTAATGGAAGATTTTACCAAGGCAAACCCATTCACACGATTTATACGTGCTAAAGCAACGTTAACAAGTGCTGGAGCTACTGTAGTACCTTCAGGATTCAATAAATCAGGTGCGGTTGTAGCGATTGCACATGCTAACTGTATGGTCATGTTACCAGGAGGGTCACGTGGTTTTAAAGCGGGGCATACAGTAGATATTATATTGACTGAATCTGACGCTGCTGAAGAGGAACTTCTTTTATGATTTTACAAATTGTAGGTTACAAAAAGTCTGGTAAGACAACATTGATGAGGCATATTGTCTCTTTCTTAAAGACACATGGTTATACAGTTGCTACTATTAAACATCATGGGCATGCTAAGGAAGATATTCAATTACAGGATTCAGACGTCGATCACATGAAGCATTTTGAAGCGGGGGCAGATCAAAGTATTGTACAAGGTTTTCAATATCAGCAAACTGTAACACGTGTAGATAATCAAAATCTTACTCAAATTATTGAGAAATCTGTTACAATTGACACCAATATCGTATTAGTTGAAGGCTTTAAAAATGCTGATTTTGAAAAAGTCGTAGTCTATCGAGATGAAGAAGAGTTGCAAGTATTACAACAATTGTCGAATGTTTGTTATAGCATTAATGTAAGGGAGCATGAAGATTTTACAGCATTTGAGCAATGGTTATTAAATAAAATTAAAAATGATTGTGATACACAATTAACATAGAGGATTGAAATGAATGAAACAATTTGAAATCGTGATAGAACCGATACAAACAGAACAATATCGTGAATTCACTATAAATGAATATCAAGGTGCAGTAGTTGTTTTTACCGGTCATGTTCGCGAATGGACTAAAGGCGTCAAAACGGAATATTTAGAATATGAAGCGTATATTCCAATGGCTGAAAAGAAATTGGCACAAATTGGAGATGAAATAAATGAAAAATGGCCTGGAACGATAACGAGTATTGTTCATAGAATAGGGCCATTACAAATTTCAGATATCGCTGTATTAATTGCAGTTTCTTCACCGCATCGTAAAGATGCCTATCGAGCAAATGAATATGCAATTGAGCGTATAAAAGAAATTGTTCCGATTTGGAAAAAAGAAATTTGGGAAGATGGTTCAAAATGGCAAGGGCATCAAAAAGGGAATTATGAAGAAGCGAAGAGGGAGGAATAAGAGAGATGAAGGTACTTTACTTCGCAGAAATTAAAGATATATTACAAAAAGCACAGGAAGATATTGTGCTTGAACAAGCATTGACTGTACAACAATTTGAAGATTTATTGTTTGAACGTTATCCGCAAATCAATAATAAAAAGTTTCAAGTTGCTGTAAATGAGGAATTTGTACAAAAATCAGATTTCATTCAACCTAATGATACTGTTGCATTAATTCCACCGGTTAGTGGAGGTTAAGGGAGCATGAAAGCAATAATTCTTGCAGGTGGTCATTCAGTGCGATTTGGTAAGCCCAAAGCTTTTGCGGAAGTGAACGGTGAGACCTTTTATAGTAGAGTAATTAAGACATTAGAATCAACAAATATGTTCAATGAAATTATTATTAGTACAAATGCGCAATTGGCAACGCAATTTAAATATCCAAATGTTGTTATAGATGATGAGAATCATAATGATAAAGGTCCATTAGCAGGAATTTATACAATCATGAAGCAACATCCTGAAGAAGAATTGTTTTTTGTCGTTTCTGTTGATACACCAATGATTACTGGTAAAGCTGTAAGCACGTTGTATCAGTTTTTAGTTTCTCATCTTATTGAAAATCATTTAGATGTCGCAGCTTTTAAAGAAGATGGACGTTTTATTCCAACAATTGCATTTTATAGTCCGAATGCATTAGGCGCTATAACTAAAGCACTACATTCTGATAATTACAGTTTTAAAAATATATATCATGAATTATCAACGGATTATTTGGATGTCAGGGATGTAGATGCGCCCTCATATTGGTACAAAAATATAAATTATCAGCATGATTTGGACGCTTTAATTCAAAAATTGTAAGCTGTTAGGAGGTCCACAAATGGTAGAACAAATAAAAGATAAACTAGGACGTCCCATCCGTGACTTACGGTTATCTGTGACAGATCGGTGTAACTTTAGGTGTGATTATTGCATGCCTAAAGAGGTATTTGGAGATGATTTCGTATTTTTACCTAAAAATGAACTGTTAACGTTTGATGAAATGGCTAGAATCGCTAAGGTATATGCAGAATTAGGTGTAAAAAAAATACGCATTACAGGTGGAGAACCATTGATGCGACGCGATTTAGATGTACTTATAGCTAAATTAAATCAAATCGATGGTATTGAAGATATTGGTTTGACTACAAATGGTTTGTTATTAAAAAAGCATGGACAAAAGTTATATGATGCTGGGCTACGCAGAATTAATGTCAGTTTGGATGCTATTGATGATACGCTATTTCAATCAATCAATAATCGTAATATTAAAGCGACTACGATTTTAGAACAAATTGATTACGCGACGTCTATTGGTTTGAATGTAAAAGTAAATGTTGTTATACAAAAAGGTATTAACGATGATCAAATCATACCAATGCTTGAATATTTTAAAGATAAACATATAGAGATTCGATTTATAGAATTTATGGATGTTGGTAATGATAATGGATGGGATTTCAGTAAAGTTGTAACTAAAGATGAAATGCTTACAATGATAGAGCAGCACTTTGAAATCGATCCTGTAGAACCAAAATATTTTGGGGAAGTAGCAAAATATTATCGCCATAAGGATAATGGTGTTCAATTTGGTTTGATTACAAGTGTTTCACAATCATTTTGTTCTACATGTACACGCGCAAGGCTGTCATCAGATGGGAAGTTTTACGGATGTTTATTTGCAACTGTCGATGGATTTAACGTTAAAGCGTTTATTCGTTCTGGCGTGACCGACGAAGAATTAAAAGAACAATTTAAAGCTTTATGGCAAATAAGAGATGATCGATATTCAGATGAGAGAACTGCTCAAACAGTTGCCAATCGTCAACGTAAAAAGATAAACATGAATTATATTGGTGGTTAATGTGTAGGGACCACTACATATTAAATCATTAGAGATGTTTTAATATTTCTGTCTTACTCCCTAAAATACAATATTATTTATTAAAGTAAAAACGGTCATATCTATGCCAGATTTAATAGAAATGATCGTTTTTAAAGTTTTTACAAGTTGGCGGGGCCCCAACACAGAAGCTGACAGAAAGTCAGCTTACAATAATGTGCAAGTTGGCGGGGCCCCAACATAGAGAATTTCAAAAAGAAATTCTACAGACAATGCAAGTTGGGGATCAACGAAATAAATTTTGTGAAAATGTTATTTCTGTCCCACTCCCAAAAATCACTACATAATTAATCTTTAAGGGCTCTTTAACATTGATGTCACACTCCAAGTCATTGAGTTGTAATATATCTTTTTTAGGTATAAATGTTGTCGAATAAACAACAAGTTGTCCAAAAGATATAAATCTAAACAAGATATAGCCAGCAATTTAATATTTGTAATAGATAAAATGCTAAGTTTGATATATAATAAATTTAAGTAATTGTATAATAATATGAATTACAAACATCTAAGAAGAAACATAGGAGGCATCATATTATGAGTAATAAAGTTCAACGTTTTATAGAAGCAGAAAGGGAGTTAAGTCAGTTAAAGCACTGGTTAAAAACAACACATAAGATTTCAATTGAAGAATTTGTAGTACTTTTTAAAGTGTATGAAGCTGAAAAGATTAGCGGTAAAGAATTGAGGGATACATTACATTTTGAAATGCTATGGGATACAAGTAAAATCGATGTGATTATCCGTAAAATCTATAAAAAAGAGCTTATTTCTAAATTGCGTTCTGAAACGGATGAAAGACAAGTATTCTATTTCTATAGTACTTCTCAAAAGAAATTGTTAGATAAAATTACTAAAGAAATAGAAGTGTTAAGCGTTACAAACTAAAAACTTAAAAAGCATGCCAATCAGTACATCATATTTGCGTCTTGGGGACAGACAAATGATGAATAGAGATTGGCATGCTTTTTATTTTTGAATATAAATATTTAGTTCATGGCATTTCTAGTTACATGACGTCCATGAATTAAGAAGTAAACAAGCATAGTAATGATTGCTAAAGCGGCCATAAAGCCGAAGATTTCACTATATGAAAACATATGAGTAAATAACCCAAGGAATGATGGACCGAAGCCGACACCTGCATCTAGACCAACGTAAAAAGTAGATGTCGCGATACCATATTTAATCGG
>NZ_JACYHC010001048.1:0-770 GCF_017152085.1 Staphylococcus sp. EG-SA-2 | reverse complement strand
CTTGTATAAAAAGATCATTAAAAACGATTCATTATATGGTTCGTCCATTCAAAGTATATACTAATCTTCAACTTCGATATGATTAAAGCGATAATAGATACCATCCGGACCTTGTAAATTTAAATGTGTTGTTTCAGGATAATGAAAGTCAACAATTGCTAATCCATACGTATCAAAATTTTCTACACGTTTCGTTGCTGATACCCAATCATTCATGGCCAAATGTTGATAATAGCCATTCGATGCTAAAAATATTGAATAATCATCCATATATGCCGATTGCTCTAATCCAAAATAATCGAGGTAGTACTCTTTTACCTCTGATAAATGAATTGTCTTAATATGCAATGCACCTATAATAGCGTCATCTGGAATACCTAACCATAACAATTTTGTTGCATGACTCACTAATCTCGGTACATTTAATGGTCTAATATCAATTTTTACTAAATCATTTTGCCTCGTCCATTGCGCTTCGTCTTTATCAACATAAAATTTAAAACCGTTTCCTTCTGGGTCTTCAAAAAATAATGATAACGAAGCAGGCTGTATACCTCCGTTAACTGGAATATCATATTCGCTTAAATGAATTAGTAAATTAGCTAAATCACTAATTTGAGGTAGTTTAATTGCGATATGAAACAGTCCCGCTTCGGACATTAAAGGTTCACGTCCATTTTGTAATTCAACAAGTGTAATGACATGATTATTTTGACCTACTTCATATTGTATCGATGTTAATGTCTCATTTATAATATTTAATCCTAATA
>NZ_JACYHC010001047.1:0-771 GCF_017152085.1 Staphylococcus sp. EG-SA-2 | reverse complement strand
AAAATGAAAAAGGTAGTCTATTAGTTGATGTTGGTTTGACTGGCAAGAAAATGGAAGAATTGTTTAGTCAAATTGACCGTAATATTCAAGATTTAAATGGTATTTTAGTAACCCATGAACATATTGACCATATTAAAGGTTTAGGTGTTTTAGCGCGTAAATATCAATTGCCAATTTATGCGAATGAAAAGACTTGGCAAGCTATTGAAAAGAAAGATAGTCGCATCCCTATGGATCAGAAATTCATTTTTAATCCTTATGAAACGAAATCTATTGCAGGTTTCGATGTTGAATCGTTTAACGTGTCACATGATGCGATAGATCCGCAATTTTATATTTTCCATAATAACTATAAGAAGTTTACGATTTTAACGGATACGGGATATGTGTCGGATCGTATGAAAGGTATGATACGTGGCAGCGATGCGTTTATTTTTGAGAGTAATCATGACGTCGATATGTTGAGAATGTGTCGTTATCCATGGAAGACGAAACAACGTATTTTAGGCGATATGGGACATGTATCTAATGAGGATGCGGGCCATGCGATGACGGATGTGATTACAGGCAACACGAAACGTATTTACCTATCACATTTATCACAAGATAATAATATGAAAGATTTGGCGCGTATGAGTGTTGGTCAAGTATTGAACGAACACGATATTGATACGGAAAAAGAAGTATTGCTATGTGATACGGATAAAGCTATTCCAACGCCAATATATACAATATAAATGAGAGTCACCCTATAAAGTTCGGCACTGCTGT
>NZ_JACYHC010001046.1:0-771 GCF_017152085.1 Staphylococcus sp. EG-SA-2 | reverse complement strand
AAAATGAAAAAGGTAGTCTATTAGTTGATGTTGGTTTGACTGGCAAGAAAATGGAAGAATTGTTTAGTCAAATTGACCGTAATATTCAAGATTTAAATGGTATTTTAGTAACCCATGAACATATTGATCATATTAAAGGATTAGGTGTTTTGGCGCGTAAATATCAATTGCCAATTTATGCGAATGAAAAGACTTGGCAGGCAATTGAAAAGAAAGATAGTCGCATCCCTATGGATCAGAAATTCATTTTTAATCCTTATGAAACAAAATCTATTGCAGGTTTCGATGTTGAATCGTTTAACGTGTCACATGATGCAATAGATCCGCAATTTTATATTTTCCATAATAACTATAAGAAGTTTACGATTTTAACGGATACGGGTTACGTGTCTGATCGTATGAAAGGTATGATACGTGGCAGCGATGCGTTTATTTTTGAGAGTAATCATGACGTCGATATGTTGAGAATGTGTCGTTATCCATGGAAGACGAAACAACGTATTTTAGGCGATATGGGTCATGTATCTAATGAGGATGCGGGTCATGCGATGACAGATGTGATTACAGGTAACACGAAACGTATTTACCTATCGCATTTATCACAAGACAATAACATGAAAGATTTGGCGCGTATGAGTGTTGGCCAAGTATTGAACGAACACGATATTGATACGGAAAAAGAAGTATTGCTATGTGATACGGATAAAGCTATTCCAACGCCAATATATACAATATAAATGAGAGTCACCCTATAAAGTTCGGCACTGCTGT
>NZ_JACYHC010001045.1:0-772 GCF_017152085.1 Staphylococcus sp. EG-SA-2 | reverse complement strand
CAGAGGCAAACCAAGCTAAGGATCAATTAAATACAGCACGTCAAGGTTTAACATTAGATAGACAGCCAGCGTTAACAACATTACATGGTGCATCTAACTTAAACCAAGCACAACAAAATAATTTCACGCAACAAATTAATGCTGCTCAAAATCATGCTGCGCTTGAAACAATTAAGTCTAACATTACGGCTTTAAATACTGCGATGACGAAATTAAAAGACAGTGTTGCGGATAATAATACAATTAAATCAGGTCAAAATTACACTGACGCAACACCAGCTAATAAACAAGCGTATGATAATGCAGTTAATGCGGCTAAAGGTGTCATTGGAGAAACGACTAATCCAACGATGGATGTTAACACAGTGAACCAAAAAGCAGCATCTGTTAAATCGACGAAAGATGCTTTAGATGGTCAACAAAACTTACAACGTGCGAAAACAGAAGCAACAAATGCGATTACGCATGCAAGTGATTTAAACCAAGCACAAAAGAATGCATTAACACAACAAGTGAATAGTGCACAAAACGTGCAAGCAGTAAATGATATTAAACAAACGACTCAAAGCTTAAATACTGCTATGACAGGTTTAAAACGTGGCGTTGCTAATCATAACCAAGTCGTACAAAGTGATAATTATGTCAACGCAGATACTAATAAGAAAAATGATTACAACAATGCATACAACCATGCGAATGACATTATTAATGGTAATGCACAACATCCAGTTATAACACCAAGTGATGTTAACAATGCTTTATCAAATGTCAC
>NZ_JACYHC010001044.1:0-772 GCF_017152085.1 Staphylococcus sp. EG-SA-2 | reverse complement strand
CAAGCATTTTCAAAATGTAAGTCAGCAAAGCCTTAATACTGAACCAAATGAAGTGATGATTTCTCTAGGTGTGAACACAAATGAAGAAGTTGACCAGTTGGTGAATAAAGTGAAAGAAGCGGGTGGCGCAGTCGTTCAAGAACCAACAGTAAGCCAAGGGTTTTATGGTGCAATGTTCAAAGATCTTGATGGACACCATTTTAATTTTTTAGTCTGCTAAAATGAAATTCTCAAAAGAATAAATAAAAAGCCCATACAGAGATGAAGTTTAATGTGGGAGTGGGACAGAAATGATATTTTCGCAAAATTTATTTCGTCGTCCCACCCCGGCAAGGTTGACTAGAATTGAAAAAAGCTTGTTACAAGCGCATTTTCATTCAGTCAACTACTGCCAATATAACTTCGTAGAGCATAGAACATTGATTTATGTCCCAGCCTGGACACATTAGTGTCTTCAATCAGTATGGGCTTTGTTTATGAGGTCAGTTGGCACCTTAAGTGCAATACCTCGTGAGCAAATATTAATTTTGAATATAACCGTATTGTTGGCGAAGATCATAAACTTTATCTGGTGTGACATCCTGACCGATTGGATCAACCACTTTTATTGTGGAAAATGTTGTTAATACTTGTCCTCGGATCATACTTAAGTAGTCTTGACGCAATGCATGTTGTTCTTGTTTTTCAGCTACAGTAAGTGGTTGGACTTTTTCTTTATTTGCAAGTTCATTAATTCTATCTAAAATTTTCATATTGTCATATCCTCCTTAGA
>NZ_JACYHC010001043.1:0-776 GCF_017152085.1 Staphylococcus sp. EG-SA-2 | reverse complement strand
ATTGAAGAAAGTGGTCAAAAGGCAGTGTTAATTCCTGGTGATATAAGAGATGAGCAGTTCAACTATGACCTTGTTGAACAAGCATATCAACAATTAGGTGGCTTAGATAATGTTACTTTAGTTGCTGGACATCAACAGTATCATGATGATATTCATGGATTTACAACTGAGGCATTTACAGAAACATTTGAAACGAATGTCTATCCGCTATTTTGGACAGTTCAAAAAGCATTGGAATATTTAAAACCGGGTGCGTCAATTACAACGACATCATCTGTACAAGGTTATAATCCTAGTCCTATTCTTCATGATTATGCCGCTTCAAAAGCAGCAATTATTTCATTAACTAAAAGTTTTTCAGAAGAATTAGGACCAAAAGGAATTAGAGTGAACTGTGTAGCACCTGGTCCATTCTGGTCACCATTACAAATTTCTGGTGGGCAACCTCAAAGTAAAATCCCAACATTTGGTCAAAAAACACCTTTAGGTCGTGCAGGTCAACCTGTTGAGTTATGTGGAACTTATGTGCTATTAGCGTCAGAGGAATCAAGTTATACAACTGGACAAGTGTTCGGTGTTAGCGGTGGAGTGCAAATAGATTAGGGTTGTATGAAGCTTTTAATTGAACAGCATAATATTAATTTAGTTACTTCAATCCATTAAATTAAAATGAATTGGTGAAGTGTATTTTAAATAGTCGGTAAAGGTGTGTATCTTTATCGGCTTATTTTAATACTCTGTCATAAGGAGCGTTTGCTCAGGGTGTGGATTATAAG
>NZ_JACYHC010001042.1:0-778 GCF_017152085.1 Staphylococcus sp. EG-SA-2 | reverse complement strand
TCCAAAGTTTCAGGACGTACTGGATAATTTTCCTTCACCATAAATTGAAGCAGGTTGACTGACGGCACTCTAAATGCTTGTAAAATAGCCATCATTTCCTTCCACATTAAACGCATTTCACGGATTAGTGTCATCGTTATCGGTCCTTCAGGAAATAACTTATACACATAAACCGGTACATCCGTCCCTTCGAAAATGGCTTTCAATGAAAAGTCATTCATAAATAGTGGTGGGTGCACATAAAGCGAACTGTTTCGCGTTTCAGCGTGCAGTGGCGATTCAACGACTTCTAATTGAATTTTCAATTGCTCAGCTAAAGCAGAGATTCGTTGACACATTGTTGAGTTTGAATGTGTCGATCCCATGTACAATTTCTTTTTTACACCTGTTGTCAACACATGATTAGGCGCTTCTTTATCAACAATACGTGTATCGCCAAGATAAGTTGAGAATGAAATCACTTCGATATCTTTATTAAATTTAGACATAAATTGTTCGACAATCATTTGCGAACCAAATGTCGGTGATATTAAAATGACATGTTTGACACTTTGCAAAGTTTCTAACGACAATTGCTGTAGTGTGTCATAATAAGCATCTGCTGTGCATGCCATGACAACCGTTTCGTATTCACCATTAACGTTTTTAACGTCTTTATACAAACGATTAATTTCAAACTTACCTTCCAGATGTTGATGCGCCTCGTTTTGTATTTTGACTTCAAATTGTTTCTCTTTTTTATACGCTTGATATAAGCGTTTTGATTTTTCTGATGTTG
>NZ_JACYHC010001041.1:0-778 GCF_017152085.1 Staphylococcus sp. EG-SA-2 | reverse complement strand
TCCAAAGTTTCAGGACGTACTGGATAATTTTCCTTCACCATAAATTGAAGCAGGTTGACTGACGGCACTCTAAATGCTTGTAAAATAGCCATCATTTCCTTCCACATTAAACGCATTTCACGGATTAATGTCATCGTTATCGGTCCTTCAGGAAATAACTTATACACATAAACCGGTACATCCGTTCCTTCGAAAATGGCTTTCAATGAAAAGTCATTCATAAATAGTGGCGGGTGCACATAAAGCGAACTGTTACGTGTTTCAGCATGCAGTGGCGATTCAACGACTTCTAATTGAATCTTCAATTGCTCAGCTAAAGCAGAGATTCGTTGACACATTGTTGAGTTTGAATGTGTCGATCCCATGTACAATTTCTTTTTTACACCTGTTGTCAACACATGATTAGGTGCTTCTTTATCAACAATACGTGTATCGCCAAGATAAGTTGAAAATGAAATCACTTCGATATCCTGACTGAACTTAGACATAAATTGTTCCACAATCATTTGCGATCCAAATGTCGGTGAAATTAAAATGACATGTTTGACACTTTGCAAAGTTTCTAACGACAATTGCTGTAGTGTGTCATAATAAGCATCTGCTGTGCATGCCATGACAACCGTTTCGTATTCACCCTTAACGTTTTTAACATCTTTATACAAACGATTAATTTCAAACTTACCTTCCAGATGTTGATGCGCCTCGTTTTGTATTTTGACTTCAAATTGTTTCTCTTTTTTATACGCTTGATATAAGCGTTTTGATTTTTCTGATGTTG
>NZ_JACYHC010001040.1:0-778 GCF_017152085.1 Staphylococcus sp. EG-SA-2 | reverse complement strand
GTTTCACTTCCAATACCTTTCAAAGATAATAATTCTTTTCTTAATCCACCTTTATATCGCTCATTAATCTCTTGATAATTGAAATGATGTCGTGCTAACCATGTTAATAATGTTTTAATCGTCAGTGATTTACTTTTATAAAAGCCACTTGAATGTATCAATGATTGTAACGTTTCAATAGGTAGTTCTAATATATGATTTGGATTAAAATGCGTGTGTTCTTTAACTTGATTCAATGCAATTTCTGCATTTCGCCATCTAGTATTTTGAACTAAAATTGCACCTAACATCATTTCAATGTCATTATCAGCAGGCCACCAAAATTGTGGTCCGAGATGTTCATATAAAACTTTATATAATTCATCAGTTCCTAACATTTACACCCTCCATTTTAGAGGGAGTGGGACAGAAATGATATTATCGTAAAATTTATTTCGTCGTCCCACCCCAACTTGCATTGTCTGTAGAAATTGGGAATCCAATTTCTCTTTGTTGGGGCCCCGCCGGCAAGGTTGACTAGAATTGAAAAAAGCTTGTTACAAGCGAATTTTCGTTCAGTCAACTACTGCCATTATAACTTTGTAGAGCATAGAACATTGATTTATGTCTCAGGCTCTCTTATGCAGTTGTGCAGTAGCATCCAACTGCGTTCCTCTTAACCTTATTCACATACTAAGCATTCCCCAATATGTCACATACCTAATTAAAAACACTCCAACACAAAGTATCTTTCGAGAAACTCTACGTTGGAGTGTATATAAATGTTCTTACATTGATT
>NZ_JACYHC010001039.1:0-780 GCF_017152085.1 Staphylococcus sp. EG-SA-2 | reverse complement strand
AAAGAAGCTAAGCAACAGTACGTCGCTTAACTTCCATATATTTCCATAACAAGCACTATTCAACATAGCGCTTTGTTGTTAGAAAGTATTATTTCATTTCTACTAGAATTTTTTGTATTTGTCTGCCGTCGATAGAATCACCCATACGTTCTTTTTCAAGTTTTTGACTTAAATCGATAGTATGTGATTTGCCATCTTTCATTGTAATTGTAATTTGACCTTGTTTAAGACCATTTGAATACAAGCCGTGTTGTTTGATTGCACGTTCTCTTAATCTATAATCAAGTTCTTTCAATGAGATGTCTTCTTTATAAATTTGGTATAAACTACTTTGTGGTTCTTCTTTACCTTTCTTGATTTCAAGGATTGGTGTGTGTATATAGTCAATAAAAGGTTGACTGTTTGTTTTTGTTACGCCACCAATTGAGTAATTTGTTGCTTGTCTACTGTCACCTTCTCTAAGGATAAACACATCTATATTCGAGTTGTCTCCATCTTTAAATTTGTCTTTATCAGATCCAACTAAAGAAATTTGAGAATATTGATTGTCTACTATAACATCTATATAATCTTTACCTTTTTCAGTATATTTATATCCAGTAACATTTTTACGCTCTAAAACCGGTTTATTATAATAGTGTTTCAACTCTGATTCACTTTGTTGTTTAACTTCTGTTTTCGCTTGTACTGATTGTACATTCGATGTAATTACACCTGTTGCTAACATTCCCAATGCTAAACTTGCTTTTGCTATCGCTTTAAATTTCATAATTTTTAGCC
>NZ_JACYHC010001038.1:0-10576 GCF_017152085.1 Staphylococcus sp. EG-SA-2 | reverse complement strand
TAACCCTAAGGTCAGTCTTACGTTTGTCTGAGGTAAGACTTCGGGATGCGTTGAGTGGTTAATGTTTTCCTTCCCCTACCCTATCCTTACTTAATCTTTTTATTAAAAACTTTGGCAATTTTAAGTACGTGCTCAAGACTATTCTGTATTTGTAAAGTCGTCATATCTTTAGCTGGCTGTCTTGCTATTACAATAATATCTTTGGCCAATATATGCGACTTATGTACTTTGAAATTTTCACGTATTGCTCTTTTAATCTTGTTTCTTAACACTGCATTACCTAGTTTTTTAGAAACACTAATACCTAAGCGAAAATGGTCTATTTCTTTATTATTACAAGTGTATACAACAAATTGTCTGTTGGCTACAGAATGACCTTTTTTATATATTCTCTGAAAATCTGCATTCTTTTTAATTCGGTAAGCTTTTTCCAATAACATCACTCGCTTATTTATCGTTTTTATTTGAAGCTATATTTAAACTTCTATTGAGCTTATAACATAAATTTCTATTTATTCTTAATTTAAACGAAAAAAAAGATCACTGATGAGTCAGTGATCTTATGCAGATAAAACTTTACGGCCTTTACGACGACGGCGCGCTAAAACTTTACGGCCATTTTTTGTGCTCATGCGTTTTCTGAAACCATGAACTTTACTATGTTTACGTTTATTTGGTTGATAAGTACGTTTTACCATGCAAAACACCTCCATCTTTATACAGTTATCTAATATACCAGATTATGCAGACTCTGATCACTTTAATAGATAAGATTTTGCGTTTCTTAGATTAAAATTCTCGTATTAGCTCATTGATTATCTAGTCATAATTCAAGCAACTACTACAATATAACAAAATCCTTTTTATAACGCAAGTTCATTTTATACTACTGCTCAATTTTTTTACTTTTATCGATTAAAGATAGAAATACACGATGCGAGCAATCAAATTTCATAACATCACCATGAGTTTGGTCCGAAGCATGAGTGTTTACAATGTTTGAATACCTTATACAGTTCTTATACATACTTTATAAATTATTTCCCAAGCTGTTTTGATACACTCACTAACAGATATTCTATAGAAGGAAAAGTTATCCACTTATGCACATTTATAGTTTTCAGAATTGTGGATAATTAGAAATTACACACAAAGTTATACTATTTTTAGCAACATATTCACAGGTATTTGACATATAGAGAACTGAAAAAGTATAATTGTGTGGATAAGTCGTCCAACTCATGATTTTATAAGGATTTATTTATTGATATTTACATAAAAATACTGTGCATAACTAATAAGCAGGATAAAGTTATCCACCGATTGTTATTAACTTGTGGATAATTATTAACATGGTGTGTTTAGAAGTTATCCACGGCTGTTATTTTTGTGTATAACTTAAAAATTTAAGAAAGATGGAGTAAATTTATGTCGGAAAAAGAAATTTGGGAAAAAGTGCTTGAAATTGCTCAAGAAAAATTATCAGCTGTAAGTTACTCAACTTTCCTAAAAGATACTGAGCTTTACACGATTAAAGATGGTGAAGCTATCGTATTATCGAGTATTCCTTTTAATGCAAATTGGTTAAATCAACAATATGCTGAAATTATCCAAGCAATCTTATTTGATGTTGTAGGCTATGAAGTTAAACCTCACTTTATTACTACTGAAGAATTAGCAAATTATAGTAATAATGAAACTGCTACTCCAAAAGAAACAACAAAACCTTCTACTGAAACAACTGAGGATAATCATGTGCTTGGTAGAGAGCAATTCAATGCCCATAACACATTTGACACTTTTGTAATCGGACCTGGTAACCGCTTTCCACATGCAGCAAGTTTAGCTGTAGCCGAAGCACCAGCCAAAGCGTACAATCCATTATTTATCTATGGAGGGGTTGGTTTAGGAAAAACCCATTTAATGCATGCCATTGGTCATCATGTTTTAGATAATAATCCAGATGCCAAAGTGATTTACACATCAAGTGAAAAATTCACAAATGAATTTATTAAATCAATTCGTGATAACGAAGGTGAAGCTTTCAGAGAAAGATATCGTAATATCGACGTCTTATTAATCGATGATATTCAGTTCATACAAAACAAGGTACAAACACAAGAAGAATTTTTCTATACTTTTAATGAATTGCATCAGAATAACAAGCAAATAGTTATTTCGAGTGATCGACCACCAAAGGAAATTGCACAATTAGAAGACCGATTACGTTCACGCTTTGAATGGGGGCTAATTGTTGATATTACGCCACCAGATTATGAAACTCGAATGGCAATTTTGCAGAAGAAAATTGAAGAAGAAAAATTAGATATTCCACCAGAAGCTTTAAATTATATAGCAAATCAAATTCAATCTAATATTCGTGAATTAGAAGGTGCATTAACACGTTTACTTGCATATTCACAATTATTAGGAAAACCAATTACAACTGAATTAACTGCTGAAGCTTTAAAAGATATCATTCAAGCACCAAAATCTAAAAAGATTACCATCCAAGATATTCAAAAAATTGTAGGCCAGTACTATAATGTTAGGATTGAAGATTTCAGTGCAAAAAAACGTACAAAGTCAATTGCATATCCGCGTCAAATAGCTATGTACTTGTCTAGAGAGCTTACAGATTTCTCATTACCTAAAATTGGTGAAGAATTTGGTGGGCGTGATCATACGACCGTCATTCATGCTCATGAAAAAATATCTAAAGATTTAAAAGAAGATCCTATTTTTAAACAAGAAGTAGAGAATCTTGAAAAAGAAATAAGAAATGTATAAGTAGGAAACTTTGGGAAATGTAATCTGTTATATAACAGCACTAATAATAACTGTCATTTTTTACATTTCTATATACTAATGTGACAAGATGAGCAAAACTCATTTTGTGGATAATGTTTAAAAGTCATACACACCATACACAAGTTATCAACATGTGTATAACTTCGCCAAATCTATGTTTTTACGACTTATCCACCAATCCACAGCACCTACTACTATTACTAAGAACTTAAAACCTATATAATTATATATAAACGACTGGA
This sequence comes from Staphylococcus sp. EG-SA-2, assembly GCF_017152085.1. Classification (NCBI taxonomy): domain Bacteria; kingdom Bacillati; phylum Bacillota; class Bacilli; order Caryophanales; family Staphylococcaceae; genus Staphylococcus; species Staphylococcus sp. EG-SA-2. The sequence continues at coordinate 7,523 of NZ_JACYHC010001038.1, read as the reverse complement.
AGGAGTTTTAATTAATGATGGAATTCACTATTAAAAGAGATTATTTTATTACACAATTAAATGACACATTAAAAGCTATTTCACCAAGAACAACATTACCTATATTAACTGGTATCAAAATCGATGCGAAAGAACATGAAGTTATATTAACTGGTTCAGACTCTGAAATTTCAATAGAAATCACTATTCCTAAAACTGTAGATGGCGAAGATATTGTCAATATTTCAGAAACAGGCTCAGTAGTACTTCCTGGACGATTCTTTGTTGATATTATAAAAAAATTACCTGGTAAAGATGTTAAATTATCTACAAATGAACAATTCCAGACATTAATTACATCAGGTCATTCTGAATTTAATTTAAGTGGCTTAGATCCAGATCAATATCCTTTATTACCTCAAGTTTCTAGAGATGACGCAATTCAATTGTCGGTAAAAGTGCTTAAAAACGTGATTGCACAAACGAATTTTGCAGTGTCCACCTCAGAAACACGCCCAGTACTAACTGGTGTGAACTGGCTTATACAAGAAAATGAATTAATATGCACAGCGACTGACTCACACCGCTTGGCTGTAAGAAAGTTGCAGTTAGAAGATGTTTCTGAAAACAAAAATGTCATCATTCCAGGTAAGGCTTTAGCTGAATTAAATAAAATTATGTCTGACAATGAAGAAGACATTGATATCTTCTTTGCTTCAAACCAAGTTTTATTTAAAGTTGGAAATGTGAACTTTATTTCTCGATTATTAGAAGGACATTATCCTGATACAACACGTTTATTCCCTGAAAACTATGAAATTAAATTAAGTATAGACAATGGGGAGTTTTATCATGCGATTGATCGTGCCTCTTTATTAGCACGTGAAGGTGGTAATAACGTTATTAAATTAAGTACAGGTGATGACGTTGTTGAATTATCTTCTACATCACCAGAAATTGGTACTGTAAAAGAAGAAGTTGATGCAAACGATGTTGAAGGTGGTAGCCTGAAAATTTCATTCAACTCTAAATATATGATGGATGCTTTAAAAGCAATCGATAATGATGAGGTTGAAGTTGAATTCTTCGGTACAATGAAACCATTTATTCTAAAACCAAAAGGTGACGACTCGGTAACGCAATTAATTTTACCAATCAGAACTTACTAAAAATAAATATAAATAAAGGATGACGTGATTAATTAAAACGTCATCCTTTATTTTTTGGCAAAAATAATTCTAGATGCGTATGTAAAATAAATTTGACAGCATTTTAAACAGCAAATAAAAGACGCCAATTAAATTTATGACAAATGTATCCAAAATTTAATAAGTGTGCTTATATGCCCTTTAAATTTAAAATTTTAATAGTCAATAACAAGTTGAATATTAAAGTTAAACGCCGTTAAATAGCGTTAAAAAATTGAAAATGACAGTATTGCCAAAAAATAAGAATTAATTATTTATATGTAAACGGTTTCTACCTCTATTTTAAATGAAATTTGTGACAAAAAAAGGTATAATATATTAATGACACACAAAGAAATGGAGTGATTATTTTGGTTCAAGAAGTTGTAGTAGAAGGAGACATTAATTTAGGTCAATTTCTAAAAACAGAAGGGATTATTGAATCTGGTGGTCAAGCAAAATGGTTCTTGCAAGACGTTGAAGTATTAATTAATGGAGTGCGTGAAACACGTCGCGGTAAAAAGTTAGAACATCAAGATCGTATAGATATCCCAGAATTACCTGAAGATGCTGGTTCTTTCTTAATCATTCATCAAGGTGAACAATGAAGTTAAATACACTCCAATTAGAAAATTATCGTAACTATGATGAGGTTACGTTGAAATGTCATCCTGACGTGAATATCCTCATTGGAGAAAATGCACAAGGAAAGACAAATTTACTTGAATCAATTTATACCTTAGCTTTAGCAAAAAGTCATAGAACGAGTAATGATAAGGAACTCATACGTTTTAATGCTGATTATGCTAAAATAGAAGGTGAGCTTAGTTATAGACACGGCACGATGCCATTAACAATGTTTATAACTAAAAAAGGTAAACAAGTCAAAGTGAATCACTTAGAGCAAAGTCGTCTAACTCAATATATTGGACACCTCAATGTGGTTCTATTTGCGCCAGAAGATTTGAATATTGTAAAAGGCTCTCCTCAAATAAGACGACGCTTTATAGATATGGAGTTGGGCCAAATTTCTGCTGTTTACTTAAATGATTTAGCTCAATACCAACGTATTTTAAAGCAAAAGAATAATTACTTAAAGCAGTTACAATTAGGCCAAAAAAAGGACTTAACAATGTTGGAAGTATTAAATCAGCAGTTTGCTGAATATGCAATGAAAGTAACTGATAAACGTGCACATTTTATTCAAGAGCTAGAGTCGTTAGCTAAACCGATTCATGCTGGTATCACAAATGATAAAGAAGCGTTGTCGCTAAATTATTTACCTAGTCTTAAATTTGATTATGCTCAAAATGAAGCGGCACGACTTGAAGAAATTATGTCTATTCTTAGCGATAATATGCAAAGAGAAAAAGAACGAGGCATTAGCTTATTCGGACCACATCGAGATGATATAAGTTTTGATGTGAATGGCATGGATGCTCAAACATATGGTTCTCAAGGACAGCAACGTACAACGGCTTTGTCCATTAAATTAGCTGAAATTGAGTTAATGAATATCGAAGTTGGGGAATATCCCATCTTATTATTAGACGATGTACTCAGTGAATTAGATGATTCGCGTCAAACGCATTTATTAAGTACGATTCAGCATAAAGTACAAACATTTGTCACTACGACATCTGTAGATGGTATTGATCATGAAATCATGAATAACGCTAAATTGTATCGTATTAATCAAGGTGAAATTATAAAGTAACAGAAAGCGATGGTGACTGCATTGTCAGATGTAAACAACACGGATAATTATGGTGCTGGGCAAATACAAGTATTAGAAGGTTTAGAAGCAGTACGTAAAAGACCAGGTATGTATATAGGATCGACTTCAGAGAGAGGTTTGCACCATTTAGTGTGGGAAATTGTCGATAATAGTATCGATGAAGCATTAGCTGGTTATGCAAATAAAATTGAAGTTGTTATTGAAAAAGATAACTGGATTAAAGTAACGGATAACGGACGTGGTATCCCAGTTGATATTCAAGAAAAAATGGGACGTCCAGCTGTCGAAGTTATTTTAACTGTTTTACATGCTGGTGGTAAATTCGGCGGTGGCGGATACAAAGTATCTGGTGGTTTACATGGTGTTGGTTCATCAGTTGTAAACGCATTGTCACAAGACTTAGAAGTATATGTACACAGAAATGAGACTATATATCATCAAGCATATAAAAAAGGTGTACCTCAATTTGACTTAAAAGAAGTTGGCACAACTGATAAGACAGGTACTGTCATTCGTTTTAAAGCAGATGGAGAAATCTTCACAGAGACAACTGTATACAACTATGAAACATTACAGCAGCGTATTAGAGAGCTTGCTTTCTTAAACAAAGGAATTCAAATCACATTAAGAGATGAACGTGATGAAGAAAACGTTAGAGAAGACTCCTATCACTATGAGGGCGGTATTAAATCGTACGTTGAGTTATTGAACGAAAATAAAGAACCTATTCATGATGAGCCAATTTATATTCATCAATCTAAAGATGATATTGAAGTAGAAATTGCGATTCAATATAACTCAGGATATGCCACAAATCTTTTAACTTACGCAAATAACATTCATACGTATGAAGGTGGTACGCATGAAGACGGATTCAAACGTGCATTAACGCGTGTCTTAAATAGTTATGGTTTAAGTAGCAAGATTATGAAAGAAGAAAAAGATAGACTTTCTGGTGAAGATACACGTGAAGGTATGACAGCAATTATATCTATCAAACATGGTGATCCTCAATTCGAAGGTCAAACGAAGACAAAATTAGGTAATTCTGAAGTGCGTCAAGTTGTAGATAAATTATTCTCAGAGCACTTTGAACGATTTTTATATGAAAATCCACAAGTCGCACGTACAGTGGTTGAAAAAGGTATTATGGCGGCACGTGCACGTGTTGCTGCGAAAAAAGCGCGTGAAGTAACACGTCGTAAATCAGCGTTAGATGTAGCAAGTCTTCCAGGTAAATTAGCCGATTGCTCTAGTAAAAGTCCTGAAGAATGTGAGATTTTCTTAGTCGAAGGGGACTCTGCCGGGGGGTCTACAAAATCTGGTCGTGACTCTAGAACGCAGGCGATTTTACCATTACGAGGTAAGATATTAAATGTTGAAAAAGCACGATTAGATAGAATTTTGAATAACAATGAAATTCGTCAAATGATCACAGCATTTGGTACAGGAATCGGTGGCGACTTTGATCTAGCGAAAGCAAGATATCACAAAATCGTCATTATGACTGATGCCGATGTGGATGGAGCGCATATTAGAACATTGTTATTAACATTCTTCTATCGATTTATGAGACCGTTAATTGAAGCAGGCTATGTGTATATTGCACAGCCACCGTTGTATAAACTGACACAAGGTAAACAAAAGTATTATGTATACAATGATAGGGAACTTGATAAACTTAAATCTGAATTGAATCCAACACCAAAATGGTCTATTGCACGATACAAAGGTCTTGGAGAAATGAATGCAGATCAATTATGGGAAACAACAATGAACCCTGAGCACCGCGCTCTTTTACAAGTAAAACTTGAAGATGCGATTGAAGCGGACCAAACATTTGAAATGTTAATGGGTGATGTTGTAGAAAACCGTAGACAATTTATAGAAGATAATGCAGTTTATGCAAACTTAGACTTCTAAGCGCTGTGAACTGAACTTTTGAAGGAGGAACTCTTGATGGCTGAATTACCTCAATCAAGAATAAATGAACGAAACATTACCAGTGAAATGCGTGAATCATTTTTAGATTATGCGATGAGTGTTATCGTTGCTCGTGCATTGCCAGATGTTCGTGACGGTTTAAAACCAGTACATCGTCGTATACTATATGGATTAAATGAACAAGGTATGACACCGGATAAATCATATAAAAAATCAGCACGTATCGTTGGTGACGTAATGGGTAAATATCACCCTCATGGTGACTCATCTATTTATGAAGCAATGGTACGTATGGCTCAAGATTTCAGTTATCGTTATCCGCTTGTTGATGGCCAAGGTAACTTTGGTTCAATGGATGGAGATGGCGCAGCAGCAATGCGTTATACTGAAGCGCGTATGACTAAAATCACACTTGAACTGTTACGTGATATTAATAAAGATACAATAGATTTTATCGATAACTATGATGGTAATGAAAGAGAGCCGTCAGTCTTACCTGCTCGATTCCCTAACTTGTTAGCCAATGGTGCATCAGGTATCGCGGTAGGTATGGCAACGAATATTCCACCACATAACTTAACAGAATTAATCAATGGTGTACTTAGCTTAAGTAAGAACCCTGATATTTCAATTGCTGAGTTAATGGAGGATATTGAAGGTCCTGATTTCCCAACTGCTGGACTTATTTTAGGTAAGAGTGGTATTAGACGTGCATATGAAACAGGTCGTGGTTCAATTCAAATGCGTTCTCGTGCAGTTATTGAAGAACGTGGAGGCGGACGTCAACGTATTGTTGTCACTGAAATTCCTTTCCAAGTGAATAAGGCTCGTATGATTGAAAAAATTGCAGAGCTCGTTCGTGACAAGAAAATTGACGGTATCACTGATTTACGTGATGAAACAAGTTTACGTACTGGTGTGCGTGTCGTTATTGATGTGCGTAAGGATGCAAATGCTAGTGTCATTTTAAATAACTTATACAAACAAACACCTCTTCAAACATCATTTGGTGTGAATATGATTGCACTTGTAAATGGTAGACCGAAGCTTATTAATTTAAAAGAAGCGTTGGTACATTATTTAGAGCATCAAAAGACAGTTGTTAGAAGACGTACGCAATACAACTTACGTAAAGCTAAAGATCGTGCCCACATTTTAGAAGGATTACGTATCGCACTTGACCATATCGATGAAATTATTTCAACGATTCGTGAGTCAGATACAGATAAAGTTGCAATGGAAAGCTTGCAACAACGCTTCAAACTTTCTGAAAAACAAGCTCAAGCTATTTTAGACATGCGTTTAAGACGTCTAACAGGTTTAGAGAGAGACAAAATTGAAGCTGAATATAATGAGTTATTAAATTATATTAGTGAATTAGAAACAATCTTAGCTGATGAAGAAGTATTACTACAATTAGTTAGAGATGAATTAACAGAAATTCGAGATCGTTTCGGTGATGATCGTCGTACTGAAATCCAATTAGGTGGATTTGAAGATTTAGAAGATGAAGATCTCATTCCAGAAGAACAAATTGTAATTACACTAAGCCATAATAACTACATTAAACGTTTGCCGGTATCTACATATCGTGCTCAAAACCGTGGTGGTCGTGGTGTTCAAGGTATGAATACATTGGAAGAAGATTTTGTCAGTCAATTGGTAACTTTAAGTACACATGACCATGTATTGTTCTTTACTAACAAAGGTCGTGTATACAAACTTAAAGGTTATGAAGTGCCTGAGTTATCAAGACAGTCTAAAGGTATTCCTGTAGTGAATGCTATTGAACTTGAAAATGATGAAGTCATTAGTACAATGATTGCTGTTAAAGACCTTGAAAGTGAAGACAACTTCTTAGTGTTTGCAACTAAACGTGGTGTCGTTAAACGTTCAGCATTAAGTAACTTCTCAAGAATAAATAGAAATGGTAAGATTGCGATTTCGTTCAGAGAAGATGATGAGTTAATTGCAGTTCGCTTAACAAGTGGTCAAGAAGATATCTTGATTGGTACATCACATGCATCATTAATTCGATTCCCTGAATCAACATTACGTCCTTTAGGCCGTACAGCAACGGGTGTGAAAGGTATTACACTTCGTGAAGGTGACGAAGTTGTAGGGCTTGATGTAGCTCATGCAAACAGTGTTGATGAAGTATTAGTAGTTACTGAAAATGGTTATGGTAAACGTACGCCAGTTAATGACTATCGTTTATCAAATCGTGGTGGTAAAGGTATTAAAACAGCTACGATTACTGAGCGTAATGGTAATGTTGTATGTATCACTACAGTAACTGGTGAAGAAGATTTAATGATTGTTACTAATGCAGGTGTCATTATTCGACTAGATGTTGCAGATATTTCTCAAAATGGTCGTGCAGCACAAGGTGTTCGCTTAATTCGCTTAGGTGATGATCAATTTGTTTCAACGGTTGCTAAAGTAAAAGAAGATGCAGAAGATGAAACGAATGAAGATGAGCAATCTACTTCAACTGTATCTGAAGATGGTACTGAACAACAACGTGAAGCGGTTGTAAATGATGAAACACCAGGAAATGCAATTCATACTGAAGTGATTGATTCAGAAGAAAATGATGAAGATGGACGTATTGAAGTAAGACAAGATTTCATGGATCGTGTTGAAGAAGATATACAACAATCATCAGATGAAGA
>NZ_JACYHC010001037.1:0-780 GCF_017152085.1 Staphylococcus sp. EG-SA-2 | reverse complement strand
AAAGAAGCTAAGCAACAGTACGTCGCTTAACTTCCATATATTTCCATAACAAGCACTATTCAACATAGCGCTTTGTTGTTAGAAAGTATTATTTCATTTCTACTAGAATTTTTTGTATTTGTCTGCCATCGATAGACTCGCCCATACGTTCTTTTTCAAGTTTTTGACTTAAATCGATTGTATGTGTTGTGCCATCATTCATTGTAATTGTAATTTGACCTTGTTTAAGACCATTTGAATACAAGCCACTTTGACTAATTAATTGCTTTCTTAATTTAAAATCAAGTTCTTTTAGTGAGATGTCTTCTTTATAAATTTGGTATAGACTACTTTGTGGTTCTTCTTTACCTTTCTTGATTTCAAGGATTGGTGTGTGTATATAGTTATAATACACTCCTCTATTAGTTTTTGTTATGCCACCAATCGAATGATTATCAGCTTGTCTACCGTTTCCTTCTCTAACGACAAACACATCTATATCTGGGTTAACTTCTTCATTATATTTATCTTTATCAGAACCAACTAAAGATATTTTATTATATTGTCCATTGTATATAAAATCAATAAATCTATCTTTACCTTCAATAAATCCATATCCAGTTACTTTTTTATATTCAAAACTTGGTCCATTATAATAAAGTTTTAAATCAGCCTCACTTTGTTGTTTAACTTCTGTTTTCGCTTGTACTGATTGTACATTCGATGTAATTACACCTGTTGCTAACATTCCCAATGCTAAACTTGCTTTTGCTATCGCTTTAAATTTCATAATTTTTAGCC
>NZ_JACYHC010001036.1:0-782 GCF_017152085.1 Staphylococcus sp. EG-SA-2 | reverse complement strand
TATCCGTTGAATCATGTGAATTACTTCCTGTTATAGATGATTCCACATTTACTATTGATGAAGATGACCAACATTTACGAAAGCAGTTAGAGGACTGGTTAGATTACGAAATTACTACATTGCCATATGATATGACGATTAATCATGCATTTGAGGCACGTGTGGCACCGCATCCTTTTACTAATTTTATGAATTACGCTTTATTAGAAAAAAGTGACGCAGATGTTGCCTGTACAGCTTTGTTTGATTCTGCTAGTGGTTTCAAGCAAGTCGTGACGATGCGAGATGTTATTAACAATTACCCATTTCCAAATACATTTAAAGTTTTAGCTGTAAGTGGTGCCAAACTTAAAGAAGCCATTGAACGATCAGCAGAATATTTTGACGTGCAAAATGATGAAGTAAGTGTGAGCGCAGACTTCCTTGGACCCAAACCACAACACTTTAATTATGATATATATGGTGGCGTAAGTTATACCATTCATGTTGGAAGACCAAAGGGACAACGTGTGAGCAATATGATGATTCAAGGTCACGCAGTTGATTTAAAGCAGACATATACAATTTGTGTAAATAATTATCGTGCAGTTGGCGGTGGTCAGTATGATATGTTTATCGACGCGCCAGTTGTGAAAGATATTCAAGTTGAAGGCGCACAATTACTTATTGATTTTTTATCAAATAATAATTTGATGCGTATCCCGCAAGTTGTTGATTTTAAAGTTGAAAAGTGACGGATATATGAAAAACTTACTTGATTTTAATCGGGTAAGTTTTTGTTT
>NZ_JACYHC010001035.1:0-785 GCF_017152085.1 Staphylococcus sp. EG-SA-2 | reverse complement strand
TCTGAATTTTAAAAAAGGTATGAAACAAGCAAGGAAAGGAGTAGGCTATAAAGCTGCAATAGAAGTACATACAACATTGTTTTCGAGAAGTAGTAACTTTTCAAAGGACAAAAAATTAGATGATGTTATAGATTTGTCTGAAAGTACGAAAAAGTTACACCTTAATTTTGAAAATACGAAAATATTTTTACAACTAGCAAAATCTACTATTAGTACTAATCGAGTTAATTACAGTGATAATGAGTCTATAAGGATTGAGGTCGAATGACTTGAAATCAGCTAATTTCTCTATATTCTAAACAAACACATAAATGGGTGATGAGCTATGTTTAAAAGAACTAAACTAATCTTAATAGCAACATTACTGCTATCAGGATGTTCAACTACCAATAACGAATCCAACAATGAAACAAAATCAGTACCAGAAGAAATGGAAGCTTCAAAATATGTTGGACAAGGCTTCCAACCACCTGCAGAAAAAGATACGATTGAATTTGCGAAGAAGCATCGTAAAGAATTTGAAAAAGTAGGTGAACAATTCTTTAAAGACAACTTTGGACTGAAGGTAAAGGCTACCAATGTTGTAGGTAAAGATGATGGTATAGAAGTTTATGTGCATTGCGATGATCATGGCATTGTATTTAATGCAAGTTTGCCCTTGTACAAAGATGCCATCCATCAAAAAGGATCAATGCGTAGTAATGACAACGGTGATGATATGAGTATGATGGTGGGTACAGTGCTGAGTGGCTTTGAATATCGAGCGCAAAAAGAAAAGTATGATA
>NZ_JACYHC010001034.1:0-787 GCF_017152085.1 Staphylococcus sp. EG-SA-2 | reverse complement strand
GGTGTTACAGATGCAGACCAACTGATTCGTCTAGGAGAAGTGGCTAAGAAATATCATGTGCCACTAGTTAAAGTGACAGGTTCGCAACGTGTTGGTTTGTATGGAGTTAAAAAAGAAGAATTACCAAATATATGGGAAGACCTAGGTATGCGTTCAGCATCAGCTTATGGTAAGAAAACACGCTCAGTTAAAAGCTGTGTTGGTAAAGAGTTTTGTCGATTTGGTACGCAATACACGACACGACTTGGCATTCGTTTAGAAAAAACATTTGAATACATCGATACACCTCATAAATTCAAAATGGGTGTATCAGGCTGCCCAAGAAGTTGTGTTGAATCAGGTGTTAAAGATTTTGGTATTATCTCAGTTGAAAATGGATTCCAAATCTATATCGGTGGTAATGGTGGTACAGAAGTCGAAAAAGCTGAATTTTTAACAACTGTAGAAACAGAAGATGAAGTAATCAAATTATGTGGTGCTTTGATGCAATATTATCGCGAAACAGGTATATATGCTGAAAGAACAGCGCCATGGTTAAGAAGACTTGGATTTGAAAATGTAAAAGAAGTCTTACTTGACCCAGAAAGACAAAATGAACTATTTGAACGCATTATGGATGCTAAAAAAGCAGTCGAAGCTGAACCTTGGGAAGCAATAACTAGCAATGCGCAAGCACGTAAAATTTTTGAAGTGGAGAAGGTGTAATACATGGAAACAAAAGAAAAAATTAAAGTGACAACTATAGATGAATTAACACCCCTAATTGGAAAAAAGGTTATTGTCAAAG
>NZ_JACYHC010001033.1:0-787 GCF_017152085.1 Staphylococcus sp. EG-SA-2 | reverse complement strand
CTTTGATAAAAAAGGGAATATCAATAAATTTGGTAGCATAACAATTGACAATAACAATTCAATTTATAGAATAATATTCCATATTGAAAAAGGAAGAATTCGTTATGAAAAGCTATAAGTGTAAAGGATCATTCTTAATAGATAGTATGGCTGGATTTTTGCTAATTGGATTGATTACATTACTATTGATACCAATGATGAATCAAATGCAAGCGAGTATAAACCATAAACTACAATCAATTGATGCTTCTAAAGTAATTTTGACGACTGTATCTAAAATTAATAAAGAAGAACTTAAGAAGGGGGTAACTATAGGGAAATATGATATTAAGCAAAGTGACCAACAAATTTGTGCTATTTCAAAAAATACCACTTCTTATCAAAAGACATGTATACAGTATTAATGTCAAAGCTTTTTCGCTTATTGAAATGTTAGTAGCGATGATGGTTATAAGTATAATTTTACTAATTGTTCCAGACTTAATTAGACTTAGCAAAACTTTTCTAATTGAAAGTAGGGAATTAACAACTGTAGATTTCGAATTTTTCTCAAGAGATATTCTAGAGGATTTTAAAGGTGTAGATAAAAACGATATTGAAATTAGGCAACAGCGTATCATTTTACATAAAGGTGAAGAAATGATCGAATACAAATTAATAAATAATAAAATTATTAAAGTTGTAAATGACAGAGGAAATATAACAATGATTAATAATGTTACAGCATTTACTGCAAATATCTACTATAAATCCATTATTAAAATAACGATAACAGTTAAAGTCGGTA
>NZ_JACYHC010001032.1:0-789 GCF_017152085.1 Staphylococcus sp. EG-SA-2 | reverse complement strand
ACAGCAATATAGATTTAGAAGAGTATTCTGCAGAATAAAATAAACGTCAGTTATTAACATGATTACGATGAACATTATTGAAACTGTTCATAGTCTTCTGTCATGTGATAGCTGACGTTTTTATATTGCAATTAGGGGAGTGAGACAGAAAAGATAAAGAACCACTAATGATTTATTATGTTGGGATTCTGCCAACTTGCACATTATTGTAAGCTGACTTTCCGCCAGCCTCTGTATTGGGGCCCCCGGACTAGTATTGAAAAAACTTATTACAAGCGTATTTTCATTTAGTCAAAGACTGTCAATATAACAATGTTGCGACTTGAACATTGATTGATGTTCAAGATTCATGCTAACCATTGGAAACATTATCTTTTGCTCGTTCATATATTTTTGCTGGAAATGAAGTGATTTTTAATAATTCGATGGCATTACGAGTATTTGCTTTGCCAGGCTTAATTTTGTAATCAAAATGTATGTTATTATTTTCTATTACCTCATTGAAATGATAATTTTCATAACGTTGTTTTAAGAGTTCAGCTAACTCAATATCATGTGTTGCTGCAATAACTCTAAAGTTAGATTTTTCATGTAAAAATGATAGTACTGATTCTGAAGCGGCAATTCGTTCAGTTGTGTTGGTACCTTTAAAAATTTCATCGATAAAGCAGTATATTTTTTGATTATCTGGAATTTCAACAATACGCTTAATAGATTTTAATTCAGCCATAAAATAACTATCGCCTGATAACACATCATCGGCATTTGCCATTGACGTGAACACAATTC
>NZ_JACYHC010001031.1:0-793 GCF_017152085.1 Staphylococcus sp. EG-SA-2 | reverse complement strand
CAAATACAACTGAAGATGATAAAGATGCCGATGGTGGCGAAGTTGATGTAACAATTACGGATCATGATGATTTCACACTTGATAATGGCTACTACGAAGAAGAAACATCAGATAGTGACTCAGATTCAGACAGCGACTCAGACTCAGATTCAGACAGCGACTCAGACTCAGATAGCGACTCAGATTCGGACAGCGACTCAGATTCAGATAGCGACTCAGATTCGGACAGCGATTCAGACTCAGACAGCGACTCAGACTCAGACAGTGATTCAGATTCAGACAGCGATTCAGACTCAGATAGCGACTCAGATTCGGACAGCGATTCAGACTCAGATAGCGACTCAGATTCAGACAGCGACTCAGACTCAGACAGTGATTCAGATTCAGACAGCGACTCAGATTCAGATAGCGACTCAGACTCAGACAGTGATTCAGATTCAGACAGCGATTCAGATACAGATAGCGATTCAGACTCGGATAGCGACTCAGACTCGGATAGCGATTCAGACTCAGATAGCGATTCAGACTCAGACTCGGATAGCGATTCAGATTCAGACAGCGACTCAGATTCGGACAGCGATTCAGACTCAGATAGCGACTCAGACTCAGAAAGTGATGCCGATTCAGATACAGATAGCGATTCAGATGCAGGTAAACATACTCCGGCTAAACCAATGAGTACGGTTAAAGATCAGCATAAAACAGCTAAAGCATTACCAGAAACAGGTAGTGAAAATAATAATTCAAATAATGGCACATTATTCGGTGGATTATTCGCGGCATTAGGATCATT
>NZ_JACYHC010001030.1:0-795 GCF_017152085.1 Staphylococcus sp. EG-SA-2 | reverse complement strand
ATAGTTCATATGCGTCAACTTATAATGATACAAATAAAACTGTAAAAATGACGAATGCTGGACAATCAGTGACATATTATTTTACTGATGTAAAAGCACCAACTGTAACTGTAGGCAATCAAACCATAGAAGTGGGTAAAACAATGAATCCTGTTGTGTTGACTACAACGGATAATGGTACTGGGACTGTGACAAATACAGTTACAGGATTACCAAGCGGATTAAGTTACGATAGTGCAACGAATTCAATCATTGGGACACCAACAAAAATTGGTCAATCAACAGTGACAGTTGTGTCTACTGACCAAGCAAATAACAAATCGACGACAACTTTTACAATAAATGTTGTGGATACGACAGCACCAACAGTGACACCAATAGGAGATCAATCATCAGAAGTGTATTCACCAATATCCCCGATTAAAATTGCTACGCAAGATAACAGTGGAAATGCGGTGACGAATACAGTGACTGGATTGCCATCCGGACTAACATTTGATAGTACAAATAATACTATTAGTGGTACACCAACAAACATTGGTACAAGTACTATATCAATCGTTTCTACAGATGCGAGCGGTAACAAAACGACGACAACTTTTAAATATGAAGTAACAAGAAATAGCATGAGTGATTCCGTATCAACATCAGGAAGTACACAACAATCTCAAAGTGTCTCAACAAGTAAAGCTGACTCACAAAGTGCATCAACGAGTACATCAGGATCGATTGTGGTATCTACATCAGCTAGTACCTCGAAATCGACAAGTGTAAGCCTATCTGATTCTGTGAGTG
>NZ_JACYHC010001029.1:0-795 GCF_017152085.1 Staphylococcus sp. EG-SA-2 | reverse complement strand
ATAGTTCATATGCGTCAACTTATAATGATACAAATAAAACTGTAAAAATGACGAATGCTGGACAATCAGTGACATATTATTTTACTGATGTAAAAGCACCAACTGTAACTGTAGGCAATCAAACCATTGAAGTGGGTAAAACAATGAATCCTGTTGTGTTGACTACAACGGATAATGGTACTGGGACTGTGACAAATACAGTTACAGGATTACCAAGCGGATTAAGTTATGATAGTGCAACGAATTCAATCATTGGGACGCCAACGAAAATTGGTCAATCAACAGTGACAGTTGTGTCTACTGACCAAGCAAACAATAAATCGACGACAACTTTTACAATAAATGTTGTGGATACGACAGCACCAACAGTGACACCAATAGGAGATCAATCATCAGAAGTGTATTCGCCAATATCACCGATTAAAATTGCTACGCAGGACAACAGTGGAAATGCGGTGACGAATACAGTGACTGGATTGCCATCTGGACTAACATTCGATAGTACAAATAATACCATTAGTGGTACACCAACAAACATTGGTACAAGTACTATTACAATCGTTTCTACAGATGCGAGTGGTAACAAAACGACAACAACTTTTAAATATGAAGTAACAAGAAATAGCATGAGTGATTCCGTATCAACATCAGGAAGTACACAACAATCCCAAAGTGTCTCAACAAGTAAAGCTGACTCACAAAGTGCATCAACGAGTACATCAGGATCGATTGTGGTATCTACATCAGCTAGTACCTCGAAATCGACAAGTGTAAGCCTATCTGATTCTGTGAGTG
>NZ_JACYHC010001028.1:0-10645 GCF_017152085.1 Staphylococcus sp. EG-SA-2 | reverse complement strand
TTTTACCTTGTTTTGAGTTAATACCCACTTTACCGCCAACACTAGAATCATGCGCCAAAATCGTTGTAGGAACTTGTATAAAATGGACACCTCTTAATAGTGTTGCTGCTACAAATCCTGCAAAATCTCCTGTCGCACCACCACCAACAGCTATAATCGCTGTATTACGCGTTACATGATGTGACAAAATGTATTCTAATGTTTCTTGATATTGCTCAAATGTTTTCGTCTTTTCACCAGCTGGAATAATGACTTTATGCACATTTTCATATGATAAAATATCATCAAATTTATCAGCAAAATATTGATTTACATGCTCGTCAATTAATATAAAACTTTGATCAAACTGATCAATATACGTGCTAATATGGTCAATTGCACCATGTTCAACAAATATTGGATAATTGTTTGAAGGATAGGTTGTTTGTAATTTCATGATCACACCTCAATTGTTCTCGTTGTTAAAACTCAACATTTAATTGTCTGCGGTCAGCAATTTGTTGTTGAAGTTGTTCAATATGGTTTGATTGAAACTCTTCAAGTAATGCTTTCGCTATTTCAAATGCAACAACGTGTTCACACACTATACTTGCTGCAGGTACAGCACAACTATCAGAACGTTCAATTGTTGCCTTAAAGTCTTCTTTAGTATTTATATCAACTGAATTTAATGGTTTATATAACGTAGGAATAGGTTTCATTACACCATTTACAATAATTGGCATACCATTTGACATACCACCCTCTAAACCACCTAAATGATTAGATCCACGATAATAACCAATTTCACTATTATATAGAATTTCATCTTGAATCTCACTACCTGGCTTTTCAGCTGCTTTAAATCCTTCTCCAAAGCTTACACCTTTAAAAGCATTTATGCTGACAACACCTTGTGCAATCTTACCATCTAACTTACGATCATAATGCACATAACTACCAACACCAACAGGCATATTTTCAACTACAACTTGAACGACACCGCCAATTGAATCTCCTTCATTTTTAGCTTCGTCAATTTTATCTCGCATTGCTTGTGCGATACTGTCATCAATTACACGAACATCATTACGATCAAGATTTGCTTTAAATGTTTCTGAATCATAAAAATCTTTATCTTTAATGCCACCTATTTCAACAACACGACTGTATATATCGATATCTAACTGTTGTAATAACACTTTACATAAGGCACCGACTGCAACTCGAGCTGCTGTTTCTCTAGCAGATGATCGCTCTAGCACATTTCGTAAATCACGATGATTATATTTCATACCTCCAACCAAATCTGCATGACCAGGTCTTGGTTTTGTAATAGTACGTTTCATATTTTCACGTTCTTCTTCACTTATTGGAGCTGCTCCCATAATTTTTCTCCAATGCGTAAAGTCATCATTGGTTACAACCATAGTAATTGGACTACCTAATGTATAACCATTTCTAACGCCTGATACTATTTCTACTGTATCTTTCTCAATTTGCATGCGTCGGCCACGACCATAACCCCCTTGACGCTTGAACATTTCTTTATTAATATCTTCAACTTTAATTTCTAAATTTGCTGGTATACCTTCGACAATAACTGTTAATTGAGGTCCATGTGATTCTCCTGAAGTTAGATATCTCATACACACTCGCTCCTTTCATACTTCCGCAATAACATTATAATATGTTGTTAATCTTATCACATTCATTGTGGATTCATAAATGTTTGTTTTCAAGCTTAATTAAGAAAATGGATGACATCTCATTTTAAATGTCAGAATTATCTTAATATTAAACGAACTAAAATTAATTATAATATATTCGTCTGTAGAAAAGTATCATGAATTTCTAAACAGTTGCATCATATAATCATTAATTAAAAATGATTAGCCGTTTTAATATAATCGTATCGCAACTTTAGCAAATAATATACTGACTACATTTCTTAATACAAAAGAACGAACTGTTAATTATTAATAAAGTTAATCAGTCCGTTTAAAAAAATTATGATATTAAAATATACATATGTTAAGCGCTTTTGTTATACTTTGACTTCAAAAATATAATCAATTCTTTTACTAATACATAAAAAATATAAATGAGAGTCAGTATAAAAATAATTTTTGTTATAGGATTAAGTGGTTTATCTAAAAATATAGCACCATATAGTAATTCCATTAATTTTAAGAACATTAAAATCCCCAAAATAATCGAAATAATATTCTTCATTTTAACAACCCCTTCTCTCTGTTTAGTTTCATTTGATAAAGAATATTCCTCTCTTTTTAATACGTGTTACCAAAAAAACTATAAAATTTTTCAAGTAATTTACTACAACATAAAAAACGGGCCTTGTTATGTATAATCATAATGACTAACCACATAACAAAACCCTTTCTACCTTTATAAATAAATCGTAAAGGTTTACAGTTTATATTTTATTCATATAACCATGCATCACGTGGTGAAGCATAGCTAGTAATTTCATTTTCATTAAACCATAGATTAATTTCACGTTCAGCAGACTCTAATGAATCTGAACCGTGAATGATATTTCTACCAACAGTTAAACCTAAATCACCTCTAATTGATCCTGGTGAAGCTTCTGAAGGATTGGTGCTGCCAATAATATGTCTAGATACATTAACTGCATCTTCACCTTCAACTACCATTGCGAACACTGGTGCTGATGTAATAAATGAAATTAAATCATTATAAAACGGTTTGCCTTGGTGTTCACCATAATGTGTTTCAGCAAGTTCCATTGGTACTTGCATTAATTTACCACCGACAAGTTTTAGTCCTTTTCTTTCAATTCTTGAAATTACTTCACCAATTAGATTTCTTTGTACTGCGTCTGGTTTAATCATTAAAAATGTACGTTCCACTTTATGTATCCCCCTGTGTTTAATAGGTTTATGTATATTACTATTATATATTAACAGGTTGGTAAAGCGCTTTCAATACTTTTCATAAATACTATGTGTTTCTTGACCCCATTTTTTTCGTCAAACTTAAAAGTAGTGATTTCGGATGTCCATCTGGTAACTCAGAAATCAAATTCAAAGCTTTACTTAAATACTTCGAACTTACTGCCTTAGCCTCATCGATGCTGTCAGATTTTCTAATGATTTGGATACATTCTTCAAATTCTTTGCGTTCACTATCACGACGTAACTGTTCGATTTTCAATTTGAAGTCTGGATTTTTACGCATTTCTAATAAAATCGGTAACGTAATATGACCATTAAGCAAATCACTTCCGACCGGCTTACCTAATTTCTTTTCGGTACTTGTGAAGTCTAATACATCATCAATGATTTGGAAGCTCATACCTATATAATGACCAATCATTTTCAATTTTCGTACAGTCTCTTTATCAGATTGAGAAGTAATTGCACCAACTTCAGTTGATATTTGAATTAACAGTGCTGTTTTGCGATTGATACGTCGTAAATAATTAATAATTGTCTGTTGACTGTTAAATTGGTCTTGAAATTGGAAAAGTTCCCCTCTACAAACATCAACGATAGATTCAGATATCAATTGATGTACACGATTATCTTTAACGGCCATTAAGTGTTCAAGTCCTAATGCCAATAAAAAATTCCCAGTTAAAATAGCAGTTGTCTGATCCCATTTCTTTGATATGGTTAACTTGCCTCGACGCTTGTCGCTTTTATCAATAACGTCATCATGAACAAGTGTTGCCATATGAATTAACTCTAATGCGACTGCAACTTGATACGTTTGTTCAGACGTTTGTTCATCTTTGCCAAATTGGCTACTCAGAATAACAAATGCTGGGCGTACTCTTTTACCACCAGAAGACAATAAGTGTAATGATGCCTGTTCTAATACAGAATCTTTACTTTTTATTGCCTTTTCAAGTCGTTGTTCCACTTTCTTAATTTCATTGTTCATGTTTAACTTTGCCACGTTAATCACCTTTGGTATTATCTTTTTCTTTATAGCCAAGGTGCATTGCAGCAACGCCCCCTGTAAAACTACGTACTCTTACATTTATGAAACCTGCTTCTTCAAACATGCGCTTCAACTCTTCTTTTCCAGGAAAATTAAACGTAGATTGCTGTAACCATTCATATTCTTCTTTTGATTTTGCAAATAATTTTCCAAAAATAGGCATAACAAATTTAAAGTATAGTGCATACATTTGTTTAAAGACTGGCAAAGTTGGTTGGCTCGTTTCAAGACATACCACCATACCACCTGGTTTAAGTACTCTATTCATTTCTTTTAACGCGACTAAATAGTCTGGCACATTTCTTAATCCAAACCCAATTGTTACATAATCAAAAGAATTGTCTTCAAACGGCAATTCCATTGCATCACCATGAACAAGTTTAACATTTTCCATTGAAGCAGTTTTTTCTTTTCCTACTTCTAACATATTCTCACTAAAGTCAATACCAGTAACTTCACCTGTTGGTCCTACAGCTTTGCTTAATGCGATTGTCCAATCACCAGTACCACAACAAACATCTAATGCTTTCGTCCCTTTTCTAACACCCATGTCTTTCATGACGCGTTTTCTCCATACTTTATGCTGCTCAAAACTAATAATATTATTTAATCTATCATATTTTTTTGAAATATTTTGAAAAACGCGATGTACTTGCTCTTTATTTGCTTTATTGTCAGCCATGCTTAATTACCTCTACTTTTTAAATAACTTTTTTGGATATCGTGTAAGTAATGCTTTACTTCACTTTGATTATATTTCTTGAAGTATGATGGATAGTAATCAGACATATCTTCAAATAAATAATTATATATTTCCGACTCATCAATATTGATACCGAAATGAGATAACGTAATATATGGGAAAAGTGTTTCAATTTTTACTATTGCTTGAGAAATTTCATAATCATTTAAAGCTTGATGATGTAATGAAGATTTCAATTCATTAATTTCAACAATTGCTTTACTAATTTCATTTTGAAATGATAAATCATTGATTTCTGCTAGTAGCGTATAAAAATGTGCACTAATTAAATCTCCAATCAAAATGGAATGTTTAGACAAATGATTATATGTAATGTCATCAAGGTGTCTCATTGATGTGTCAATTGTGAGGCATGCTACTTTGGCAACATCTGGAATATCATATGAATCAAGTAACTTACCTAACCGATGATTAATATTAATGGATTCATATTCTGATACACCCTTTAATCTTTCTTCTATTTGTCTTTCCAATTTGCTAACAGTTGTTTCCATGTCTACACCTCACGATATTATCACTATTCATATTAACATTATATGTAAGAAATTAAAATCTTTTGAAGCATTAAGATTACTTATCATTTTTAAATTTCAATTTAAACTAACAGTAATTTATGTAGCTTTTGTAATTCTCATAATAACCTTTACTTCATTTACATTATTCATCTTTTTAAATAACGTAAAATACTATAGTAGACATGGTTACCTTTTAAGTAAATTCAACGCTAACAATTAATCTCATTATTCATATGTATATTTTGTAGTTGCTATTTTTATCAAAACTATTATGTCATGTAATATTTTGAACGCTTAAACAATGAATGTTCCAAAGATTAAAAACTTAGAAGAACATTACAAATTATGTACAGGTTGTAAGTATTAAAAGCAAAATAAAAAGCCCTTATTCAGGGCTTTTTAAGTAAAATTATTTTACAGCATCTTTTAATGCTTTACCAGCTTTGAATGCTGGAACTTTACTTGCTGGGATATCAATTTCTTTACCAGTTTGAGGGTTACGACCTTTACGTGCAGCACGTTCACGTACCTCAAAGTTACCGAAACCAATTAATTGTACTTTTTCACCTTTAGCAAGTGAGTTTTGGATTGATTCGAATACAGCATCTACTGCTGAACCAGCTTCTTTTTTAGTTAAATCAGCTTGCTCTGCAACTGCATTGATTAAATCTGTTTTGTTCATTAGACATTCACCTCCTGAGGTTTGATAATGATATGTTTATATCATTATGGTAAAACTTTAACACAAGCATTACATAAATCGCAATCATTTATGTGGCAAAAACGTTGAATTTAAGCCATTTCTATTCATTTTACGTAATTATTAGCCGTATATGTGTAATAATACACATTTTATTCAGATTTTTTATCGCGCTCCATTAAATCTTTTACGCATTCTTTTACTGAGATATTTTCAAATAATACTCTATATAATGCATTTGTAATTGGCATATCCACATTTTTTTCTTTAGCTAAATGATAAACTGATTTAGTTGTATAAATACCTTCAACAACCATATTCATTTCAGATAATGCTTGATCCATTGATTCACCTTGTCCAAGTTTATATCCTAATGTGAAATTTCGAGAATGTGTTGATATGCAAGTAACGATTAAGTCACCGATACCACCTAAACCTAGAAATGTCATAGGATCGGCACCTAACTTTTCACCTAATCTACTAATTTCCGCTAAACCACGAGTCATTAACGCAGCTTTTGCATTATCACCGTAGCCAATTCCAGCTACGATACCACTTGCTACTGCGATGATATTTTTCAATGCACCACCAAGTTCAACACCAATCAAGTCATCATTCGTGTACACACGCAAATAATCATTCATAAATAAATCTTGCGTTAATTTACTTACACTTTTATCTTTTGATGATGCAGCAACTGTAGTTGGTTGCTTGACTACAACTTCTTCCGCATGACTTGGCCCTGACAACACGCCAATACCTGCATTATATTCGGGTGAAATAGAATCTTCAATCATTTCTGACACACGTTTAAACGTCCCATTTTCAATACCTTTAGCAACATGTATAAAAGTCTTTTTAGAGGTCAGCTTATCATTAATTTGAGTAGCAACTTCTCGCATTGCTTTAGTAGGTAAAGCCATTAAGTAAATATCTGCAAATTGAATTGCTTTGGTCATATCTGAAGTAGCGATGATGTTAACATCTAATTTCGCGTATTTTAAATACTTTTTATTTGTATGACATGTATTTAATTCATCAACAGCATCTTGATTTTTACCCCACATCAAAACATCATGTCCATTTTCTGCAAGAACATTGGCAAGGGCTGTCCCAAAACTTCCCATACCAAAAACGGTAATTTTAGTCATTGTTATCCCCCAATCGTTAATTTCTCTTTCGAGCTATAATATGAATTGGTGTACCTTCAAAACCAAAAGCGGCACGGATTTGATTCTCTAAATAGCGTTTATAAGAAAAATGCATTAATTCTACATCATTAACAAATACAACAAATGTCGGTGGTTCTATAGCAACTTGTGTTGCATAAAAGACATTCAAACGTCTACCTTTGTCTGTTGGTGTAGGGTTCATGGAAATTGCATCAGTAACAACTTCATTTAAAGTTGAACTTTGAACACGTTTTTTATGGTTTTCACTTGCTTCATTAATGTAAGGGAATAATGTACGTAATCTTGTGCGTTCTTTAGCAGACACAAAAGCAATTTGTGCATAATCTAAAAATTGGAATTCTTTACGTACTTCATCTTCAAATTTCTTCATCGTTTTACTATCTTTTTCCACAGTATCCCATTTATTTACGACAATCACGACTGCTTTACCTTGTTCATGTGCATATCCTGCAACACGTTTATCTTGTTCAATGATGCCTTGTTCTGCATCAATGACCACTAAAACAACATTTGAACGTTCAATCGCTTTTAAAGCTCTTAGTACTGAATATTTCTCAGTTGATTCATATACTTTTCCTTTTTTACGCATACCAGCAGTATCGATTAAAACATAATCTTGTCCATCATAACTATACTCTGTATCAATAGCGTCTCTCGTTGTCCCTGCAACATTAGAAACGATAACGCGATCTTCACCTAAAATAGCATTTACTAAACTTGATTTACCTACGTTTGGTCGTCCAATAATGGATAGTCGAATTGTATCTTCATCATAAGGATCTTCTTCCTCTTCACCAAAATGAGAAACAACTGCATCTAACAAGTCACCAAGACCTAAACCATGTGACCCTGATATCGGATACGGTTCACCAAATCCTAATGAATAGAAATCATACACGTCTGTACGCATTTCCATATTATCTACTTTGTTAACCGCTAATACGACCGGTTTTTTAGATTTGTATAAAATTTGAGCGACCATTTCATCGCTTTGTGTCAATCCTTCACGCACGTTAACCATAAAAATAATAACATCCGCTTCATCTATGGCGATTTCTGCCTGCGCTCTAATTTGTGTTTGGAATGGTGCATCACCAATTTCAATACCACCTGTATCAATAATATTGAAATCATGTGTTAACCATTCACCTGAAGAATAAATACGATCTCGTGTTACACCTGGCGTGTCTTCCACAATCGAAACACGTTCTCCAACTATTCTATTAAAAATTGTAGATTTACCTACATTAGGCCTACCTACAATAGCTACTATAGGTTTAGTCATAAGCTAACTTCCTCTCTTTCTTATATCTTTTTAATAATATCACATGAGACTGTGTATTCAAAATGAGTTTATTACTGTAATGATAAAAATCAGCACTTAAAACTTTATCTTTTTAAACACTTAGTTAAATTTGTCCACGTTATCATTCCGAGTATATTTTGTTACATAAAAATACTCCACATGCAATCATAAACATGTGGAGTTGACTATTAAATATTAAATTATAGTTTAAGATTTTTAAGTTTATCACCAATCATATCGCCAATTGTTGGATTATCTTCTTCTTCGTTTTCTAAGTACGCCTTAGTCGTAGAAGGATCACTTTCAACAACATCTTCGTTTGGTAATGTTGCTTTAATAGATAGTGATACTCTTTCATTCTCTTCATCAATACCTAATATTTTAACATTTACTTGTTGACCAGGTTCTAACACTTCACCTGGCGTACCAATGTGTTTGTGTGCAATTTCAGAAATATGTACAAGTCCTTGTACACCTGGTGCAATTTCAACAAATGCACCAAAGTTTGCCAATCTTACTACGACACCTTCAATGACATCATTTTCGTGGAATTGACCTTTAATATTTTCGAAAGGTGTTGGTAACGTATCTTTGATTGATAATGAAATACGTTCTGTATCTCTATCAATAGATTTAATTTTAACTTTAACATCTTGACCAATTGAAACTACTTCTTCTGGTGTTTGAACATGTTCGTGAGAAAGTTCAGATACATGCACTAAACCATCAACACCACCAATGTCTATAAATGCACCAAATTGAGTTAAACGCGCTACTTTACCATGAATAACATCGCCTTCATTTAAAGATTGTAATAATTGATCTTTTTTAGCATCGTTTTCTTCTTGTTCAACTGCTTTACGGCTTAAAATGACTCTATTATTTTCAGGATCCAATTCTTCAACTTTAATACGAATTGTTTGTCCATCAAACACAGAGAAATCCTCAATGAAGTCTGTTGAAATTAGTGAAGCCGGAACAAAACCTCTTTGTCCTACATCAACAACCAAACCACCTTTAACTACTTCTGTTACTTTCGCTTCGATGATTTCATTATTATCTAATTTTTCTTGTAAATAACTATAAGACTTCTCAGTTTCAAGTTGTCTTCTAGATAAGATGTAAGCTCCAGTTTCATTTTCTTCATCAAACTCAACTTTAGTGACATATGCTTCAACTTCGTCGCCCTCTTTTACAACTTCACTTGGGCTATCAATATGATGCGTAGATAGTTGACTAATAGGAATAATCCCATTAAATTTACCACCGTTGATATGAACAACAACTTGCTTGTCTTCAACTTGTTGTACCTCGCCAGTGACTTTGTCACCTTCTTTAATATCGTTAATCATTGATTCATTGAATTCTTCAGTCATCTTGTTTGCCTCCTTATACACTACATATTTATAACATCTTATAAACTGACAGAATTGTCAAGAAATTCTACCTTTATTACATTTAGTAAATTAGTTGTATCCATAAATATGTCACTTAATCTCATTCTGTAAATTAGTTGGACATATATTTATTACAACCATATATTCAAACAAGTAATAAAGTCCGCTATGTTTATACATATTTTTTGTATAAAAATTAGCATAGCTTACTATTTTGTTTTATAAGTCTGTCATTTCATTGTTCTCTACAAGATATATTATAGTAAAATTTTATACTTTTATAAAACAAAAAGCCACGTAATTGAGAAACTTTTACATTTTGTTAGTAAGAAGTGTGTATATTAGGCATCATTCTTTAATCATTATATTTGTTAATCGTAATAATAAGTCATTGCTAAATAGCACTTTAATATTGATGTATTTTAAAGCATCTCTTTAATTTTAAAAAAGTAAATTTAAATAACATGCTATTTTAGCTTTTTTGTTAATACAATTCATAGGTTGTTTATAAATCAGTTGAATTACTAATATGCTTGGTTTAATTACGCACTTTTATTTCTAGTATTATCGTTATTCGTTTATAAATTAACAAAAGACCATTTCTATTCGATTAGAATAAAAACAGCCTTTTCCGTTCATCAAGTAATTATAAATTTTATTAATGTTAGCTTCTTAATTATTTAATTTGACTCACCATCGCTAAAATTTCGTCAGTAACTTCTTCAATCGACTTGCCTGTCGTATCTAATGTCACTGCATCATCTGCTTTTCTTAATGGTGATATTTCACGGTTCATGTCATA
>NZ_JACYHC010001027.1:0-800 GCF_017152085.1 Staphylococcus sp. EG-SA-2 | reverse complement strand
TTTTAAAATTTTACACATATTTTTATTTAAAAAAGATGTATAATTAATGTATTAAATATAGAAAGAAGTTGATATTATGAAAAAGTGTATTAAGACTTTGTTTTTAAGTATCATTTTAGTAGTGATGGGTGGTTGGTATCATTCAGCACATGCGTCAGATTCGTTGAGTAAAAGTCCAGAAAATTGGATGAGTAAACTTGATGAAAGCAAACATTTAACTGAGATTAATATGCCAGGCTCACATGATAGTGGCTCATTCACTTTAACTGATCCGGTAAAATCGGTTTGGGCAAAGACTCAAGGCAAAGATTACCTTACTCAAATGAAGTCGGGAGTCAGGTTTTTTGATATTAGAGGTAGAGCAAGTGCTGATAATATGATTTCAGTTCATCACGGCATGGTTTATTTGCATCATGAACTAGGAAAATTTTTAGATGATGCTAAATATTACTTGAGTGCTTATCCAAACGAAACAATTGTGATGTCTATGAAAAAGGACTACGATAGCGATTCTAAAGTTACGAAGACATTTGAAGAGATTTTTAGAGAATATTATTATAATAACCCGCAATATCAGAATCTTTTTTACACAGGAAGTAATGCGAATCCTACTTTAAAAGAAACGAAAGGTAAAATTGTCCTATTCAATAGAATGGGGGGTACATACATAAAGAGTGGTTATGGTGCTGACACGTCAGGTATTCAATGGGCAGACAATGCGACATTTGAAACGAAAATTAATAATGGTAGCTTAAATTTAAAAGTACAAGATGAGTATAAAGATTACTATGATAAAAAAG
>NZ_JACYHC010001026.1:0-800 GCF_017152085.1 Staphylococcus sp. EG-SA-2 | reverse complement strand
TTTTAAAATTTTACACATATTTTTATTTAAAAAAGATGTATAATTAATGTATTAAATATAGAAAGAAGTTGATATTATGAAAAAGTGTATTAAGACTTTGTTTTTAAGTATCATTTTAGTAGTGATGAGTGGTTGGTATCATTCAGCACATGCGTCAGATTCGTTGAGTAAAAGTCCAGAAAATTGGATGAGTAAACTTGATGATGGAAAACATTTAACTGAGATTAATATACCGGGTTCACATGATAGTGGCTCATTCACTTTAAAGGATCCAGTAAAATCAGTTTGGGCAAAGACTCAAGATAAAGATTACCTTACCCAAATGAAGTCGGGAGTCAGGTTTTTTGATATTAGAGGTAGAGCAAGTGCTGATAATATGATTTCAGTTCATCACGGCATGGTTTATTTGCATCATGAATTAGGAAAATTTCTCGATGATGCTAAATATTACTTGAGTGCTTATCCAAACGAAACAATTGTGATGTCTATGAAAAAGGACTACGATAGCGATTCTAAAGTTACGAAGACATTTGAAGAAATTTTTAGAGAATATTATTATAATAACCCGCAATATCAGAATCTTTTTTACACAGGAAGTAATGCGAATCCTACTTTAAAAGAAACGAAAGGTAAAATTGTCCTATTCAATAGAATGGGGGGTACGTACATAAAAAGTGGTTATGGTGCTGACACGTCAGGTATTCAATGGGCAGACAATGCGACATTTGAAACGAAAATTAATAATGGTAGCTTAAATTTAAAAGTACAAGATGAGTATAAAGATTACTATGATAAAAAAG
>NZ_JACYHC010001025.1:0-803 GCF_017152085.1 Staphylococcus sp. EG-SA-2 | reverse complement strand
GTGATATTCATCCCATTTATTTCATGACAAAAGATTAAAACTTCCTTTTTCATAACCCCATTCATTCAACTAATAAATTAAAAATTGATAAAAACGTACTGTTTTTTAGAAACATACATATATAAGATACGCATTCATTACTAAAAGACAGTACATTATATTCTATCAGGAAGGTGCAACAATGACCGTCAACATCGTATTTAGTATCGTATTCTGCATAAGTATGGTTATATTAGGCATTTATGTCGCAATAACTAAAGATTTCACACTAATTTCTTATATAAATCAAACGACCATTGCAGATAAACACAAGAACCAAATTGCATATATATTTACGCTATGTATCAGTTTGAGTGCAGTATTTTTAATGTCTTCAATTCTATGCTTTGAATATGATTTTATTGCATTGTCATTCTTATTTTTAACGATAGCATTATTACTTATCGCATTATTCTACGTTTGCTTTTATAAAATCACAAAATATCCATAAATGTTTGCGATAGTGTGTTGGTTAGATTTATTGATGCGCTGTCATTAAGTAATTGTTTGCGAAAAAAATACAACCTTGTACGAATACAAAGTTGCATTAATATAGAATCATTTATGCTTTTTAATATCACAAATTAAATTGATTAAACTAGCTAAAATAGTCAAAATTGGAATCAAGATTACATATATATCATAACCTCTAGATATTAGTATACATAATATAATTAGCGACCCTATTATAATTGCTAAATTATAAGCCAAACTAATTTTATATTTCATTTCAATTCCCACCTTAATAGCATTGATTAAAATTC
>NZ_JACYHC010001024.1:0-803 GCF_017152085.1 Staphylococcus sp. EG-SA-2 | reverse complement strand
GTGATATTCATCCCATTTATTTCATGACAAAAGATTAAAACTTCCTTTTTCATAACCCCATTCATTCAACTAATAAATTAAAAATTGATAAAAACGTACTGTTTTTTAGAAACATACATATATAAGAAACGCATCCATTACTAAAAGACAGTACATTATATTCTATCGGGAAGGTGCAACAATGACCGTCAACATCGTGTTTTCTATCGTGTTCTGTATCAGTATGGTTATATTAGGCATTTATGTCGCAATAACTAAAGATTTCACACTAATCTCTTTTATAAATCAAACGACCATTGCAGATAAACACAAGAACCAAATTGCATATATATTTACGCTATGTATCAGTTTGAGTGCAGTATTTTTGATGTCTTCAATTCTAAGCTTTGAATATGATTTTATTGCATTAGCATTCTTATTTTTAACGATAGCATTATTACTTATCGCATTATTCTACGTTTGCTTTTATAAAATTACAAAATACCCGTAAATGTTTGTGATAGTGTGTTGGTTAGATTTATTGATGCGCTGTCAGTAAGTAATTGTTTGCGAAAAAAATACAACCTTGTACGAATACAAAGTTGCATTAATATAGAATCATTTATGCTTTTTAATATCACAAAATAAATTGATTAAACTAGCTAAAATAGTCAAAATTGGAATCAAGATTACATAAATATCATAACCTCTAGATATTAGTATACATAATATAATTAGCGACCCTATTATAATTGCTAAATTATAAGCCAAACTAATTTTATATTTCATTTCAATTCCCACCTTAATAGCATTGATTAAAATTC
>NZ_JACYHC010001023.1:0-805 GCF_017152085.1 Staphylococcus sp. EG-SA-2 | reverse complement strand
GTTATATTTGAAAAAACTTCTTATTACCATCGTAATTATCGTATTAATCGGAGCACTTGGGTTCGCAATTTATGCTGCAATAAATCATTCTACATCATCAAGTAATAACCAAGAACAAGAAAATAAATCTACGCATAAAAAAACAGAAACCGAAGAAAATGATCAACAAGATGATAGTGCAGACAAAACAGATAAAAATCAAAATAATGGCAATAACGATACTAATGACAATCAACCATCTTCACCGTCAAATGTTCCTAACAACCATTCAACAGTACCATCGAATACGCAACCAGCTCAGCCAAAAGACTCAAATTCAAATAAAAATAATACTCACGGTGGTGGCAGTCAATCGTCAACAAACAACCAAAATAATCAACAACAGAACACACCACCTGCTAATAAATCAAATAATACCAATACGCCTTCTAAACAAACACCTCAAGCACAATCACCTAAAAATTAATCATTTGCCTGATACGTCCACAAGTACCAGATGCATAAATTCAGAAAAACAGCAGTGAGATATTTTTCTATTTGAAATATCTTACTGCTGTTCTTTATTTGCATAATTCGCACTCTGTTAAAATCATATAAAAGTTCGCTTTAATGTCATTGACGTATGTATAAGCTCTCATGTTTAATAATATTAATACACCTTTAAAAACGCTTACACGAAAAATTTAGAAAGGAGGTACATGTTAAATGCTTGATAGACACTTAAAACTACTCCAGTTTTTTATTAAAAATCCATCAAAGCACATTAGTTCTAATGAAATTGCTGAACATGTCAATGTTTCAAACC
>NZ_JACYHC010001022.1:0-805 GCF_017152085.1 Staphylococcus sp. EG-SA-2 | reverse complement strand
GTTATATTTGAAAAAACTTCTTATTACCATCGTAATTATCGTATTAATCGGAGCACTTGGGTTCGCAATTTATGCTGCAATAAATCATTCTACATCATCAAGTAATAACCAAGAACAAGAAAATAAAGCTACGCATAAAAAGACAGAAACCGAAGAAAATGATCAACAAGATGATAGTGCAGACAAAGCAGATAAAAATCAAAATAATGGCAATAACGTTACTAATGACAATCAACCATCTTCACAGTCAAATGTTCCTAACAACCATTCAACAGCACCATCGAATACGCAACCAGCTCAGCCAAAAGACTCAAATTCAAATAAAAATAATACTCACGATGGTGGTAGTCAATCGTCAACAAACAACCAAAATAATCAACAACAGAACACACCACCTGCTAATAAATCAAATAATACCAATACGTCTTCTAAACAAACACCTCAAGCACAATCACCTAAAAATTAATCATTTACCTGATACGTCCACAAGTATCAGGTACATAAATTCAGAAGAACAGCAATATGATATTTTTCTATTTGAAATATCTTACTGCTGTTCTTTATTTGCATAATTCGCACTCTGTTAAATTCATATAAAAGTTCGCTTTAATGTCATTGACGTATGTATAAGCTCTCATGTTTAATAATATTAATACACCTTTAAAAACGCTTACACGGAAAATTTAGAAAGGAGGTACATGTTAAATGCTTGATAGACACTTAAAACTACTCCAGTTTTTTATTAAAAATCCATCAAAGCACATTAGTTCTAATGAAATTGCTGAACATGTCAATGTTTCAAACC
>NZ_JACYHC010001021.1:0-808 GCF_017152085.1 Staphylococcus sp. EG-SA-2 | reverse complement strand
AGTTTTACAACGTCCGATTCAGCAAGTTATGCACAAGATTTTAAATCTGAGGAAAACGCTAAAAAGATTGCTGAAACTTTAAATCTTTTATATCAATTAACAGGCAATCAAAACGGTGTGAAAGTTGTGAAAGAAGTTGTGGATAGAACTGACTTGTCATCTGATAAATCAGTTGATAGCGAAACAATGTAACTATACTAAGTTATGAGCATTACGCTCATAGCTTTCTTAGAAAGTAGGTGTAGTTTTGGATGATATTCAGAAAATAAAAAAAGAGCTTTCTGAATTAGTTGAACGTGTTGATGATGTTGAAATACTAGCAAATGAAACAGCTGATCATGTGCTTGAACTTAGAGAGGAACATAAGCAACATCATAATGAACTAAGAGAATCTCATAAAGAACTTAAAGATAAGCAAGATAAAGTTGTAGATGAGAATTTAGAGCAAACAAAGATATTAAACAGAATTGAAGAAAGATATCAAACGCAAGTAGATGTTGCGCAAAAAAATGAAGAAAAGACACTCGCCCAAAATAAATGGCTCGTAGGTGCCATATGGGCGCTTGTAACAATTGTTATGATTGCAGTCATTACTGCATCAATTACTGCGTTATTACCTTAAGGGAGGTGGACATAATGAGTTGGGCAAGATGGTTATCATGTTATTTGTATGGTCGTAAATGTAAATAATGTTTTTGGTCAGTGCATCGGCACTGGCTTTTTATTTTGATTGAAAAGAGGTACGTACATGGTATTACACAGCTCAAAAGACAGGAAGCATACTGCAAGTGAAGTTGGGAAGTGTTGT
>NZ_JACYHC010001020.1:0-809 GCF_017152085.1 Staphylococcus sp. EG-SA-2 | reverse complement strand
CTTATTGATTTTAAATTATTTGAAAATAAACCATATACAGGTGCAACGATTTCGAACTTCTTATTAAACGGTGTTGCAGGTACATTAATTGTAGCGAATACATTCGTGCAACAAGGTTTAGGTTATACAGCATTGCAGGCAGGATACTTATCAATTACTTATTTAATCATGGTGTTATTGATGATTCGAGTTGGTGAAAAATTATTACAAAAAATGGGTTCTAAGCGACCAATGTTATTAGGTACATTCATTGTGGTCATTGGTATTGCACTTATTTCATTAGTATTCTTACCAGGCATATTTTATGTTATCAGTTGTGTCGTAGGATATTTATGTTTCGGACTAGGCTTAGGTATTTATGCAACACCTTCTACAGATACAGCTATTTCGAATGCACCGTTAGATAAAGTTGGCGTTGCTTCAGGTATTTATAAAATGGCTTCATCACTTGGTGGCGCATTCGGTGTCGCAATTAGTGGTGCTGTATATGTTGGTGCAGTTGCTGCAACGAGCATTCATACAGGTGCGATGATTGCACTTTGGGTTAACGTATTAATGGGAATCATGGCATTTATCGCAATTTTATTCGCGATTCCTAATGATGATAAACGTGTCAAAGATGCGAAATAATAACGATGACACGCCAAGTGTTTTGATAATGATATAAATGAAAGTAAAGCAAATTAAATGAGGAAATGTATAGAGCAGTGCATATAGATAAATCTATGATTGGATTAACACTAATATAAATATAAATGAAAAACCATCCACTTAAACTTTTGATAAGTTAGGTGGATGGTTATTTATTG
>NZ_JACYHC010001019.1:0-809 GCF_017152085.1 Staphylococcus sp. EG-SA-2 | reverse complement strand
TATGGCAATGTAGTAATTTCGTAATCTAACCAGTCCTCTAACTGCTTTCGTAAATGTTGGTCATCTTCATCAATAGTAAATGTGGAATCATCTATAACAGGAAGTAATTCACATGATTCAACGGATACATTTTCATATTCATCAGTACTCAAGACAACTTTGCCTACAGTTGTACCTCTCGTACCAGGTTGAATCACAGCCGTTTGCTTAAATCTTTCAGCAATTTGTCGATGTTGGTGACCCGTAATAAAGATATCTATATCTTTAGAAAACGCTTCTAACATGGCATATCCTTCATTTTCACCCGTTAATACTTCGGTCGGCGTACCATTTTCTAAATCCTTTTCAAATCCACCATGGTAACAAACCACAATGATATCTGCATGTCGCTTCATTTCAGGTAAGTGTTGTTGAAGTGTTTCAAAAGCACTATGAAACGTAAGTGACTGAATATGCTCTGGTTGTTCCCAATGGGGAATAAATTGTGTCGTTAAACCTATCACACCAACCGTTTGATCTCCAACCTGAAAATACTGCACACCGTTATCAGTCAATGTACTATCATTTTCATAAATATTAGCGCACAAAACTGGATAATTGAGTCTGCGTAAAGTGTCTTTTAAGTATGGCAATCCATAATTAAATTCATGATTACCAAGCGTACCAAAGTCGAATGCCATTTGATTATAAAAATCAACTAAAGGCTGGCTACTGCCGCTATGCGCGATTAAGTAATTACAAAATGGTGACCCTTGCAAAAAATCACCATTATCTATTTTAAAACTTTGGTCATACTGCCTTCTGTCTTG
>NZ_JACYHC010001018.1:0-809 GCF_017152085.1 Staphylococcus sp. EG-SA-2 | reverse complement strand
TATGGCAATGTAGTAATTTCGTAATCTAACCAGTCCTCTAACTGCTTTCGTAAATGTTGGTCATCTTCATCAATAGTAAATGTGGAATCATCTATAACAGGAAGTAATTCACATGATTCAACGGATAGATTTTCATATTCATCAGTACTCAAGACTACTCTGCCTACAGTTGTACCTCTCGTACCAGGTTGAATCACAGCCGTTTGCTTAAACCTTTCAGCAATTTGTCGATGTTGGTGACCCGTAATAAAGATATCTATATCTTTAGAAAACGCTTCTAACATGGCATATCCCTCATTTTCACCCGTTAATACTTCGGTCGGCGTACCACTTTCTAAATCCTTTTCAAATCCACCATGGTAACAAACCACAATGATATCTGCATGTCGCTTCATTTCAGGTAAGTATTGTTGAAGTATTTCAAAAGCACTATGAAACGTAAGTGACTGAATATGCTCTGGTTGTTCCCAATGGGGAATAAATTGTGTCGTTAAACCTATCACACCAACAGTTTGATCTCCAACCTGAAAATACTTCACACCGTTATCAGTCAATGTACTATCATTTTCATATATATTAGCGCACAAAACTGGATAATTGAGTCTGCGTAAAGTGTCTTTTAAGTATGGCAATCCATAATTAAATTCATGATTACCAAGCGTACCAAAGTCGAATGCCATTCGATTATAAAAATCAACTAAAGGCTGGCTACTGCCGCTATGCGCGATTAAGTAATTACAAAATGGTGACCCTTGCAAAAAATCACCATTATCTATTTTAAAACTTTGGTCATACTGCCTTCTGTCTTG
>NZ_JACYHC010001017.1:0-27238 GCF_017152085.1 Staphylococcus sp. EG-SA-2 | reverse complement strand
AAAGAAAAGGTAACTCAAATGACAGTCAAGAAAAATTAAGCCCAGGTAAAGCATTCTATAAACACTTAATGAACGGTGTTTCTAACATGTTGCCACTTGTAATATCTGGTGGTATTTTAATGGCAATTGTATTTTTATTTGGAGCAAATTCATTTAATCCAAAAAGCTCAGAGTACAATGCGTTTGCAGAGCAGCTTTGGAACATTGGTAGTAAAAGTGCATTCGCGCTAATCATTCCAATTTTATCTGGATTCATTGCACGTAGTATTGCGGATAAACCTGGTTTCGCTTCAGGTCTTGTAGGTGGTATGTTAGCAATTTCAGGTGGTTCAGGATTTATTGGTGGTATTATTGCAGGTTTCTTAGCAGGTTACTTAACACAAGGTGTTAAAGCCATGACACGTAAGTTACCACAAGCATTAGAGGGATTAAAGCCAACATTAATTTATCCACTATTAACAGTGACAGCTACAGGCTTATTGATGATTTATGTCTTTAATCCACCAGCATCTTGGTTAAATCATTTGTTATTAGATGGATTAAACAATTTATCAGGTTCTAATATTGTATTATTAGGTTTAGTTATTGGCGCTATGATGGCGATTGATATGGGCGGTCCATTCAACAAAGCGGCATATGTTTTTGCAACAGGTGCGTTGATTGAAGGTAATGCAGCACCAATTACAGCTGCAATGATTGGTGGTATGATTCCACCGTTAGCAATTGCGACAGCGATGTTAATTTTCAGACGTAAATTTACAAAAGAACAACGTGGTTCAATTATCCCTAACTATGTGATGGGTATGTCCTTTATTACAGAAGGTGCGATTCCATTTGCAGCTGCCGATCCATTACGTGTTATTCCTTCAATGATGATTGGTTCAGGTATAGGTGGCGCAATTGCTTTAGGCTTAGGTTCTCGAATTACTGCGCCACATGGTGGTATTATTGTAATTGTTGGTACTGATGGTGCACACTTACTTCAAACTCTTATTGCACTTCTAGTTGGTACATTAGTTTCAGCATTAATTTATGGACTTATTAAACCAAAGTTAACTGAAACAGAAATCGAAGCTTCAAAATCAATGGACGAGTAGTTTTAATGATGTAAAATGATTGTTAGCAAAGAGCTTCATATTAAGTTGTAAGTTCAATGAATATATGTTAGTTTTATACATCGTGTTAACGGTAGCTTATACAAAGCTGTAAAAACACTTTCTATTAATTCAGTTTTTATGAATTGATATGAAGGTGTTTTTATTTTTAGATAAATGAATGAAGAAATAGACACCACAAATGTATAGACTTTTTTAATATTTTGCAAAAAGTTATGCCAAACGAAGCAGATATAGTAAAATATGAGTGTCTTAAAGTGAAAATTTATAAATAAAGAAGGGTTTATACGTGTCAGAATTAATTATATATAACGGCAAAGTTTATACTGAAGATGGCAAAATCGATAATGGTTACATTCATGTGAAAGATGGACAGATTGTTGCAATTGGAGAAGGGGATGATAAAGCAGCAATTGATAATGATACGACAAATAAAATTCAAGTGATTGATGCTAAAGGTCATTATGTATTACCAGGTTTTATTGATATACATATTCATGGTGGTTATGGTCAAGATGCAATGGATGGGTCATACGATGGCTTAAAATATCTATCCGAAAATTTGTTATCTGAAGGGACGACATCATACTTGGCCACTACAATGACGCAATCTACTGATAAAATAGATAAAGCACTTACAAATATTGCTAAATATGAAGCGGAGCAAGATGTTCACAATGCAGCGGAAATTGTAGGTATACATTTAGAAGGACCATTTATATCTGAAAATAAAGTTGGTGCTCAACATCCGCAATACGTTGTACGCCCATTTATCGATAAAATTAAACATTTTCAAGAGACTGCTAACAGATTAATAAAGATTATGACGTTTGCACCTGAAGTTGAAGGTGCAAAAGAAGCGCTTGAAACGTATAAAGATGACATTATTTTTTCAATTGGTCATACAGTGGCAACATACGAAGAAGCAGTCGAAGCTGTTGAGCGAGGAGCTAAACATGTCACGCATTTATATAATGCAGCGACGCCATTCCAACATAGAGAACCAGGTGTTTTTGGAGCAGCATGGTTGAATGATGCTCTACATACCGAAATGATTGTTGATGGCACACATTCTCATCCGGCATCGGTTGCAATTGCTTACCGTATGAAAGGTAATGAACGTTTTTATTTAATTACCGATGCAATGCGTGCAAAAGGTATGCCTGAAGGAGAATATGATTTGGGTGGACAAAAAGTAACTGTTCAATCGCAACAAGCACGTCTTGCAAATGGTGCGCTTGCTGGTAGTATTTTAAAAATGAATCATGGGTTACGTAACTTAATATCATTTACAGGTGATACATTAGATCATTTATGGCGAGTAACAAGTTTAAATCAAGCCATTGCATTAGGTATCGATGATAGAAAAGGTAGTATTAAAGTAAATAAGGATGCAGATCTTGTTATTCTAGATGATGATATGAATGTAAAATCTACAATAAAACAAGGCAAGGTTCACACATTTAGCTAATAAATAATCATAATTAAATGTATGCAATAGATTTAATCTGTTAACATAAGCACTTTATATTATGATAAAATAGAAGCAATAACATTTTTTTCTGGGGGTGTCTAAATGGGAAGGCGATAACATGTAGTTGTAATTTAAGTCATAGTGATAAATTTGAATGCGTGTTACCCATGAGTGACACATATAACATGGAGGTGAATCCCTAGAAATAGGGAATTAATTGGAAACTTCGACCATAATTAGTTTGATTATATTTATTCTATTAATTGCATTAACCACTGTATTTGTTGGTTCAGAATTTGCATTAGTAAAAATTAGAGCAACAAGAATTGAACAGCTAGCAGATGAAGGAAATAAACCTGCTAAAATAGTAAAAAAGATGATTGCTAATCTAGATTATTATCTTTCTGCTTGTCAGTTAGGTATAACAGTAACATCTTTAGGGTTAGGTTGGCTTGGTGAACCAACGTTTGAAAAGCTATTACACCCGATATTTGAAGCAATCAATTTACCAACTGCATTAACGACGACGATTTCGTTTGCAGTGTCATTTATAATCGTTACGTATTTGCATGTAGTACTTGGTGAATTAGCGCCTAAATCTATAGCGATTCAACATACTGAAAAGCTTGCTTTAGTATATGCAAGACCATTGTTCTATTTCGGTAACATTATGAAACCATTGATTTGGCTGATGAATGGTTCTGCACGTGTTATTATTAGAATGTTTGGTGTAAATCCTGATGCCCAAACTGATGCAATGTCAGAAGAAGAAATCAAAATTATTATTAACAATAGTTATAATGGTGGAGAAATCAACCAAACTGAATTGGCATATATGCAAAATATCTTTTCATTCGATGAAAGACATGCAAAAGATATAATGGTACCTAGAACTCAAATGATTACACTAAATGAACCTTTTAATGTAGACGAATTACTAGAAACAATAAAAGAACATCAATTTACGCGTTATCCAATTACTGATGATGGTGATAAAGACCACATTAAAGGATTTATTAACGTCAAAGAATTTTTAACTGAATACGCTTCTGGAAAAACGATTAAAATAGCAAACTATATACATGAGTTGCCAATGATTTCAGAGACAACACGTATCAGTGATGCATTAATTAGAATGCAACGTGAACATGTACATATGAGTCTTATTATAGATGAATATGGTGGAACGGCAGGTATTTTAACGATGGAAGATATTTTAGAAGAAATCGTTGGAGAAATTCGTGATGAATTTGATGATGATGAAGTGAATGATATCGTTAAAATTGATAATAAGACATTCCAAGTAAATGGCAGAGTACTATTGGATGATTTAACTGAAGAGTTCGGTATAGAATTTGATGACTCTGAGGATATTGATACGATAGGTGGATGGTTACAATCTCGTAATACCAATTTACAAAAAGATGATTACGTGGATACAACTTATGATCGCTGGGTTGTTTCAGAAATCGATAACCACCAAATTATTTGGGTGATATTAAACTATGAATTTAATGAAGCGAGACCTACTATCGGACAGTCTGATGAAGATGAAAAATCAGAATAGATATTAATATATAAACCAACTAAGAATGATTTAATTCATTTTTGGTTGGTTATTTTTTTGACTAAAATTAATGAAAAGTGAAAATAGTATTGGAACTCAATATCTTTAATGATTTAATGAATATTTTTTATTGAAAGCGATAATTCGCATTAATTGAGTTTGTTGAAAAATTTAGGGTAATGTAAAGATATAAAAGATACATAGATTGGAGAGATATAAAGATGTTGAATGAGATACAAATATTAAATAATGGATACCCGATGCCTTCAGTTGGGTTAGGTGTTTATAAAATCTCTGACGAAGATATGACTAAAGTTGTAAATGCTGCAATTGACGCAGGCTATAGAGCGTTTGATACAGCATACTTTTATGATAATGAGGCTTCACTAGGACGAGCATTAAAGGATAATGGCGTCGATAGAGAAGATTTGTTTATAACAACGAAGTTATGGAATGACTATCAAGGTTATGAGAAAACATTCGAATATTTCAACAAATCGATTGAAAATTTACAAACTGATTATCTTGATTTATTTCTAATACATTGGCCTTGTGAAGCAGATGGTCTATTTTTAGAAACATATAAAGCTATGGAAGAACTTTACGAGCAAGGTAAGGTAAAAGCAATAGGTGTATGTAATTTTAATGTTCATCATCTAGAAAAATTAATGGCTCAATCAAGTATCAAACCAATGGTGAATCAAATTGAGGTACATCCATATTTTAACCAACAAGAATTACAAGAATTTTGTGATCGTCACGATATTAAAGTGACTGCATGGATGCCTTTGATGAGAAATAGAGGACTACTAGACAACCCTGTCATTGTTAAAATTGCTGAAAAATATCATAAAACACCAGCACAAGTTGTATTACGTTGGCATTTAGCACACAATAGAATTATTATTCCAAAATCTCAGACACCTAAACGCATTCAAGAAAATATAGATATTTTAGATTTTAATTTAGAATTAACAGAAGTAGCTGAAATTGATGCTTTAGATAGAAATGCAAGACAAGGTAAAAATCCAGATGATGTGAAAATTGGGGATTTAAAATAACTGGATGTTAAATTTTACGTTTATGAATGCCTTTTAATGTGTACATTAAAATAAATGAGTTGGTTTTTACTATTTGATAAAACAATACTCAGGTACATTCAAAATCTTTTAAATAAAAAGGATGGACATAGATGAAAATTAGAGTCGTCATTCCTTGTTTTAATGAAGGGGAAGTCATTACACAAACACATCAACAATTAACTGAAATACTTTCACAAGATAGTAGTGTGAAAGGCTATGATTATAATATGCTTTTCATAGATGATGGAAGTACGGATACCACTATAGATGAAATGCAACATCTTGCCACAATAGATAGGCATGTCAGCTTTATTTCTTTTAGTAGAAATTTTGGAAAAGAAGCAGCTATGATTGCAGGTTACCAGCATAGTACTGAATTTGATGCAGTCATCATGATAGATTGTGATTTGCAACATCCACCTGAATATATTCCGAAAATGGTTGAAGGTTTTATGGAAGGCTATGATCAAGTGATTGCAAAGCGTGATAGAAGTGGTGAAAATTTTAGTCGCAAAACATTAAGCCATTTGTATTATAAGTTAGTTAATTGCTTTGTAGAAGAAGTACAATTTGATGATGGTGTTGGTGATTTTAGACTTTTAAGCCAAAGAGCTGTTAAATCCATTGCATCACTTGAAGAATATAATCGATTTTCAAAAGGGTTATTTGAATGGATAGGCTATAATACTAAAGTGTTTACGTATCAAAATGTTGAGAGACAAAAAGGGGAATCTAAGTGGTCCTTTAAAAAGTTATTTAATTATGGTATTGATGGATTGATTTCCTTTAATAGTAAACCTTTGAGAATGATGATTTATCTTGGCTTGTTTATCTTTTCAATAAGCGTGCTATATATTATCTATTTATTCATCAATATTATGATATCTGGTGTTAATATTCCAGGATATTTTTCAACGATTGCAGCTATTTTATTATTAGGCGGCATAGAGTTAATTTCAATTGGTGTTGTAGGTGAATATATTGGCAGGATATATTATGAAGTTAAGGCACGTCCTAAATATATTATTCAAGCTACAAATCTTTCAAGTATTGAAAATGATGAGAAGGATACCCATAAAGTTTATTCTAAATAAACAAAAAAAGAAGCCCTCATTAATGGGAGCTTCTTTTTAGTCTTTGCATTTTATTTTATAAATAAATCGGATTATGACGTAATGTCTAATTTGTGTAATGTTACAGTCATCGTAGTTCCTACATCTATATCACTGCTTACACTGATTTTTGCGTTATTTTGTTGCGCGAGTTCATTAGCTATATATAAGCCTAATCCAGAACCACCCGTTTTTGTATTACGAGAGTTTTCTACTCTGAATGTACGTTCGAATATACGTTCTTGTAGTTCTGGTATAATGCCAATACCTTCATCGCTAATAGCAATGTCGATAGTATCTTGATCTTTGTTTTCACTAATATTAATATCAATGCGACTACCAACATTTGAAAATTTTAGCGCATTATCAAGTAAGTTTGTTAAAATACGCTCAAGTGGCGTTCGATATTGATAAAATGCATCAATTTCGCTACAGAAATTCACTTCTAATGTGCGGTTTTCATGTTTGATACGTTGCTCATATGGTTGCAATATTGATACAAGTAATTGGTCTAGTTGTATTAATTCTGGGGGATATGTTTTACCTGTATTTAAAGTGATAATATGAGTCATATCATCAAATAATGTTGATAATCTGTTTGCTTGTTTAATTAATATGTCGTATGACTCTTTAATCTCATGATCCTTTGTGATTATACCATCACGTAGTCCTTCAGAATATGAAATAATGCTTGCTAAAGGTGTTTTTAAATCATGGGCTAAGTTTTGAATCAGTTCTGTTTTTTCTTGTTGTTCGGATTTAATTTGATTCATTTGTTGCGTAATTTCAGAAGCCATTTTATTAAAAGATTGATTTAATTCATAAATTTCTTTTGGTGAATTAAACGTTTTATCATTGCTTGCGTAATTTCCGTTAGCAAATTGCTTAGTTTTTATATTAAACTGCTTAATTTTTTGTATAAGTGGATTAATAAAAATACTACATATTAATAAGGTTAAACAGCTTGTAATTATTGTCGTTAAGGTCAAAGTTAGTGTCATATGGCCGTTAAACCACATTAAAATATATGCAATTGCTAAAATAGTTGAAGTTAATAGTATACTCGATACGACGCCAATAATGATTTGACTTCTAATTGATAACACCATTATCGGCTCCTTTCAAATTTATATCCTAATCCCCATACAGTTGTGATGGTATATGTTGTAAAGCTCTCTTTTTCTAATTTTTCTCTAATACGGTGTATATGGACATTCACGGTATTAGCATCTTCGTAATAGTCATATCCCCAAACTTTTTCAAGTAATTCTGATTTAGAAATAACTTCATTTTCTCTA
The DNA here is from genome assembly GCF_017152085.1 of Staphylococcus sp. EG-SA-2. Taxonomy (NCBI): domain Bacteria; kingdom Bacillati; phylum Bacillota; class Bacilli; order Caryophanales; family Staphylococcaceae; genus Staphylococcus; species Staphylococcus sp. EG-SA-2. The sequence goes on along the minus strand of NZ_JACYHC010001017.1, from coordinate 19,590 downwards.
GAAGCTAAATACCACAATAACTCAAATTCCTTAATACGCATAGGGACTTCGTGACCATTTACAGTCACAACTTTACTTAAGTTAATAAGTGTTAATTCATCAAACGACAGTTGTTCAACTGGTTGATGATGGTATTTCTTCATTCTTGTAAGTAAATTATTAATACGTAAAACGAGTTCCCTTGGACTAAATGGTTTTTTGACATAGTCATCTGCACCTAAAGTTAAGGCGTAAATGGTATCATGTTCTTGTGTTTTGGCAGTTAAATAGATAAAGGGGATATCTAATTTTTGCCTTTTCATTTCTTTGACAATGTCGTAACCATTAACTTCTGGCATCATGATATCAAGTACCATGATATCAATATCATTTGATAGTAAAGAAATTGCTTCTTTACCGCTAGTTGTCGTTGTTACTTTGTAACCTTCATATTCAAAATAGGTTTGACAAATGTCTACAATGTCTTGTTCATCATCCACGATCAGTAAGTGGGTCATCTATTTTTTCACCTCTGTTCTTACGACCTCTAAAGTAATTAATGATTTCTTTAAGTGAAATCTGTTTTAACAATGAGTGACTCATTAGTAAAAGGATAAAGAAAGTTAATTGAAGAGGATACGTAAATATCATATCTGCTAAGATATAATTTATCATAACAAAGGCTCCAAAGAAACTAGCAGCATATGCAAAAACTCCAAAAATTAAACCTAATCCAATTGCAATCTCTCCGAGTGGGACAACAATATCAAATAATGACGTCGTATGTGCAACTATATTTGCGAAAAACCACTTATACCACTCTGGTGAATCAGTATTGTTAGCGATGACTGGTACTAAACCTTTCAGCGTAAATCCGCCCGTTAATTTTTCGTAGCCTTGCATTAACATAACAATACCTGAACCCACACGAATGATAAATGTAACGAGTAGCAATAATTTATTCATGATGTTCACATTCTTTCTATTTATTGTGTGTAATTTATATAAACATAAGATTAAGCAACATAATGCGATTTGTAGTGTTATGTGAACAGGAAGTGTTTGAGCTCATGGGTTGCTTAAGCTAAACAAACCTCAAGCTCTAAAAAAATTTTACTTATGTGCTCTACAATCTTATGGGATTTAATAGTTGTATATATATTGAAAAAAGGAAAGTATGATTTCTACAAGCTAGGGGGGCTGTGAAATCATACGCTTTCCATTGAGTAATGAGTGTAATGTATATTTTTAAAATTTGTAATGTATAGTAATAGTATGTTGTAAATAAAAGTTTAACTCAGAAATTGATTATTTTAATTTAGCGCCGCCGAAGATGACGTGAGCTTTTTTACAATAGATTGTTACTTCATCATATTTGCTTAAATCTACATTTTTAAGATCAAATGTTTGTTTTTCTTTATCGTAGTCAACCATTGCGATTTCTTTACCGTTTTTAATGTCGCCATTTTTTGTTAGGTAGACGTATAAATCTGGACCTTTTGATGATTTGTAGTTAGTAAGCATTAATTTACCATTTTTAATCTCAGCTTTACCTTCAACAGTTTCACCGTTTTTAGAACTGAATGTACCTGTTAGGTGTTTTGTTTTATCAGTTTTAACATTGCTATCTTCTGACTTTGTTTTTTGTTCAGTTTTGTTACCTTGATCTTGTGAATTAGAATTACCACAAGCGCCTAAAGTTAATACAGAGGCAACAGCACCAACTGCTAAAAAATATTTTGTATTCATGCTAACTCCTCATTTCTTCAATTTGATAAGTTAAGTTTAAAATGAAGGCAAATAATATGCCATTAACTAATTCTTAACTTCGTTTAAATATCGCTTAACTAATATTGAAGAAAGAATAATTTGAAAATGAAAATAATTGTCTGATTTAAATAAATAGGAGTCAAAATAAGAGGAGGGCATTTTTTTAGGTGAGAAAATATTTATCTGAACTAGATAACACTATAAAACACTTCTGATATTTTGAACTAAGAATATCAGAAGTGTTTTATAGTTTTGGTATTAAAATTTATAAACCTTTTGCCACAATAAAAACAACAAGAAAATAAGATAGACGATTAAATACAAGTACCAATATGGTGTTAAAACCATCATAACGATAAATGAAATGTTAATAATGATAAGTCCTTTAATCATTAGTTTCTTTATTTTGTTATTATTTTCAGCAGTTTCATCTAAGCTATTAAATGTTGAAATAAACAACATAATACCACCAATGATGAAAATTGCAGGGGCTAAAAATGGAATAGACATATATATTGATTGTGTACTTGAAAAGTCGGTAACACGTTGCGTTAAACTGACAACAATCGTTAATATGATAGCAATAAATTTTTGGTCTGTAATGTATACAGGTTTTAATTTTTTATCAATGTAAAACTGTAGTATCGTCCAAATGATAAACATCGTTATAGTACACAGAGTAATAAAGTTATATTTATCAATTATGAATGTATTTATAAAGGCGTTTATCGTAATAGATAACAACATTGCACTTAATGATAAATGTTGCATTTGATGCCTATATAAATTGAATCCAGTTATAAGTACGACGATAGCAATATTAATTAATATATATAAAATCATGATGGACTCCTGTTCGTTATACTTCAATCAACTATTATATCAATTAATATATTGTTATTCATTAGATATGACTTGTAAAAAGTAAAATAAGTTATCCTTTATACACCTTTTTTATTACTCCAAAGTAATGTATGAAGTTGTGGTAACACATAAACGTGATTCATATCATTACTTTGCATAACTAAATCCACCAACTGCTCGTAGCGTTCTAACAACTTTTCGGTATGATTATCTACGCTGTCTGATAAATATGGGTTACCAACTTGTAAATAGAAGGGAATATCTGGATAACGGTGGTGTATCATTTTGGCAAAATCATAATCTTTATCGTCGAATACAACTACTTTTAAGTTTAATGAGGAAGGTACGCATTGTGTAATCACTTCATCTAACTTTTTTAAATCAGGTGTCATAGTTGAACTTGGTGGTTTTGGACTAATCGTTAAATCATCAATTTGTGTCATCCAAGGTTGGAATTTACTGCCTTGTGTCTCCAGTGCGCTGAAAATACCTTTATCTTGAAATAAGTCAACTAACTCTTGGATACCTTTAATTAATGCTGGGTTACCACCAGAAATTGTAACGTGATTAAATAAATCGCCACCAATTCGTTTTAATTCATCATAAATTTCTTCAGCGGTCATGAGTTTTATATCGCCTTTAGCACTACCATCCCAAGTAAATGCAGAATCACACCAGCTACAGCGATAATCACATCCAGCTGTTCTCACAAACATCGTTTTTCTACCGATTACTCGACCTTCACCCTGAATGGTTGGACCGAATATTTCGAGTACAGGAATTTTAGCCATTAGTTACACCTGTTCCTTTGGTCTAAATACAACATAACTTGTTGGTGTTTCTCTTACAAATACTTGAATACATTTTGGTTGGTGTTCGAGCGATGCCAAATTTTCTTTAACAATTTGATAAATTGTTTCCGCTACGATTTCAGTTGAAGGGATTTTGTTTTTAAAAGCAGGTAAGTTATTTAACAGTTGATGGTCAAATTTACCGTGTATCATCTTTTTCAAATGGCTAAAGTTCACTAAGAAGCCAGTGTCATCTAGTTTATCACCGACAATTGTTAAATTAACAAAGTAAGTATGACCATGGACATTTTGACAAATACCTGCTTCTTCACAAGGAATGTGATGTGCAGCCGAAAAATTAAAATCTTTATTTAATTCGAATTGATATGGATGCGTTGTACTAGGATAGATTTGTTGTAACATTTTAAAGCGCTCCTTTACTTTCAAGATATTGATTTAGTCCACGTTGACGTAAATGACAAGCTGGACATTCACCACAGCCATCCCCAATGATACCGTTATAGCATGTTAATGTTTTTGTACGAATATAATCTAAAACTTCGAGTTCATCACTTAATTTCCACGTTTCTGCTTTGTTTAACCACATTAAAGGAGTATGAATGACAAAATCTTTGTCCATAGCTAGGCTTAATGTTACGTTCATTGATTTTATAAAACTATCGCGACAGTCTGGGTAGCCTGAAAAGTCTGTTTCACATACGCCTGTAATAATATGCTTAGCCCCAATTTGATAAGCTAGAGCGCCTGCAAACGACAAGAAAAGTAAATTTCTAGCTGGAACAAATGTATTAGGTATACCATCTTCATTATTAGTAATTTCCATATCATGTTGTGTTAATGCGTTTGGAGTAAGTTGTGATAATAATGACATATCTAAAACGTGATGTTTCATTCCTTGATCTTGTGCAATTTGTTTTGCGACTTCAATTTCAGTATCATGTCTTTGGCCATAATTAAACGTTACGAGTTCAACTTCTTTGAAATGTTTTTTTGCATAAAAGAGACATGTTGTACTGTCTTGACCACCACTAAAGACAACGATGGCTTTTTCATTATTTAATACACTTTCCATTTTGTAATTGCTCCTATCATTAATAATATTAATAAAGAGGTTAATGGCATTGATAAGCCCGTTTTTAATTTATAAAATAAAAAAAGCCTATCTCCATAAAAGATAGACGAAAGAAATGGGTTGCTCCTATAATATATATTAAAGGTTTACCAACGAATGTTTGAAATTTCAATGTCTAGTTTTTTATAGAGGGTTTCAGCTAGAAACCTCTGATATTCATTTATGTACGATGAATAGAATATACCATATATTAGTTAAAATCAAGGTCAGGATAATGACAATGCTTTTAAAGTTTTAGCTACATCCAATACATATTATAAAAATAAAACACATTTAGAACGGAGTATACAATGATTCTAGTCATAGATAATAATGATTCATTTACATATAATTTAATAGACTATATTAAGACTCAAACGAAACTAACAGTTCAAGTTGTTGGTATTGATAATCTGCTGATAGAAGACGTCATTAATATGAAGCCAAAAGCAATTGTTATTTCGCCTGGGCCGGGTAATCCGGATGATTATCCTATCTTGAATGAAGTGTTAGAACAATTTTATCAGCGTGTACCTATACTAGGTGTATGTTTAGGATTTCAATGTATCGTGTCTTATTTTGGTGGAAATATCATTCACGGCTATCATCCTGTACACGGACATACTACACAGTTACGCCATACCAATGAAGGTATTTTTCAAGGACTGCCTCAAAATTTCAATGTAATGCGTTATCATTCATTAATTGCTGACGGAGCGACTTTTCCAAATTGCTTAAAGATTACAGCAAAAAACGATGAAGCGATTATTATGGCATTTGAGCATATTAGATTTCCGGTTTTTGGTGTGCAATATCATCCTGAATCTATTTTGAGTGAATACGGTTATCGACAAGTTGAATTATTTTTATCGAAGGTAGGTGATTACTGTGAGAATAGAATATAATTATCGCTACTATTTAACTGAAAATGAATATAAGCAATACCATATTCAATTAAAGGGATTTATAAAGAAGTATGTTGCTACTAAGTTGGCTGATGTGGGAGAAGTGATACACTTTGCACAAGCGCAGCAACGACAAGGTAGATATGTCTCGTTATATTTAAGTTACGAAGCGGCAAAGTATTTTAATCATGTTATGTGTACACATTCATTAGCTAAAGATGATATTTATGCAGTAGCTTATAGTTTTGAAAAAGCGGAAAGCATAAATTCAACATATGAACATCAAACTTCTTATGTATCAAAGCATCATTTTTCATTTGTTGAATCTTCTGAGGTTATGATGACTAATATTAAACGTGTCCAACAAGCAATTGTTGAAGGTGAAACGTATCAAGTGAACTATACGGCGCGCTTAACGGATAACATTTATTATCCTATTAGTACTTTATATGAACGATTAACTCAATTTAGTAATGGTAATTATACTGCGTTATTACAAACTGATGAAATCCAAGTAGCGTCTATCTCACCAGAATTATTTTTTCAAAAAGGACAATTTAACAATGTCGATAACGTTATCATAAGCAAACCGATGAAAGGGACAATGCCTAGAGGTAAAACGGAAGCTGAAGATCAACAGTATTATAAAACATTGCAAACTTCTTCGAAAGATCGTGCAGAAAATGTCATGATTGTTGATTTGCTAAGAAACGATATAGGGAGAATATCACAGAGTGGCTCAATTAAGGTGTATAAACTATTTTTTATTGAGGCATATAAAACTGTATTTCAAATGACTTCGATGGTAAGTGGAACTTTAAAAACTAATACAGACTTAACTCAAATTTTAACATCGTTATTTCCTTGTGGTTCGATTACAGGTGCACCGAAACTGAATACAATGAAATATATTAAACAATTTGAAAGTTCACCTCGTGGTATATACTGCGGAGCAATTGGACTATTACTTCCAACTGAAGATGATAAAATGATTTTTAATATTCCGATTCGTACTATTGAGTATAAATATGGACAAGCGATTTATGGAGTCGGAGCAGGTATTACAATTGATTCTAAGCCAAAAGATGAAGTGAATGAATTTTACGCAAAAACCAAGATTTTGGAGATGTTATAATGCAATTATTTGAAACAATGAAAATTGAAAATGGACATATCCCTAGACTTACTTATCATACTAATCGCATAAAATGTTCTTCTGAGCGATTAAACTTTAAATTTGATGAACATGCATGGCGAAATGAATTAAACGATGTAACAACAAAGTATCACAGTGGTCAATATAGACTTAAAATCGTATTAAATGCTGAAAGCAAATTTGAAACGATAGTGTCACCTTTACCTGAGAAAAGTAGTTTTACAGCAAAATTTCAAGTGTTGCCCAAAGTAGTTAATCCAACTTTTATAAAAAATAAAACGACAGAACGAAAGCATTTAGCACACAATCATGAAACAGATTTAATATTGCTAACTTCAGAGGACGGCAAGGTCCTTGAATTTGATATTGGCAACATTGTCATTGAAGAGGATGGAAAATGGTACACACCAAGTTATAAAGATGATTTCTTAAAAGGATGCATGCGTGATTATTTAATAGATAGTGACAAACTTGTTGAAAAAGACTTTAATAAAAACGAATTGATTTATAAATATCATAACAATGAGATACGTTTATTTTTGATAAATAGTTTACGAGAGGTTGCCGATGTCCACCTTTGCCTTTAAAATTAGTATGATAATAAAGTAGAAAATGATGTGAAAACAAATTTAAAAATTAAATGGGGCCAAATATGATTATTGTTTATATTGTGCTGTTGTTAATTCTTGTATACGTAAATTATCGATTAGTGAATCGATTGCTATCTGAAAATAGAATATATGTTGTTCGTTTGATAGTAACAATTACTACTGTTATAAGCTTTATCCTTGTATACGCATTAATTCACGAACTTATGCCTTTTGTTGTGCGGGCAATGGATTTAATGTACCACCAGTAAATTTAGTGAGTAGGTAAAACGAACTATTCAATCGATTCTATAATTAAAAATGAAAGTAAAGTAACCAAATATTGAAGAGGTGTACAAATGAAAATATATAGTCAAGGTGACCAAGCCATTGTAGTCGCAATTGAAAAAGAAGTATCTAAAAGTTTAACCGAAGATTTATTAACACTTCGCTCATATTTAATTGAACAAAATTATCCATTTATTATAGAAATTGTGCCATCAGAATCAGACATGATGATTGTCTATGACGCAAGGGATATGATTAAACACCATAATATACAATCACCTTTTTTATACATGAAAGCACTAATAGAATCGATTCATTTAAACATAAAACATGATTTTAACCAGCAAGATTTGATTGAAATACCAATTGTGTATGGTTCGAAATATGGTCCGGATATAGAATCACTTTTAAAACATTACAAAATCAAGCTAGAAACTTTTATTGAATTACATTCTAAGACGCAATATTTTGTTTCGATGATGGGATATTCACCTGGGTTTCCTTATTTAACTGGATTAAATAAGAAATTGTATATTAATCACACGAGTAAACAGAAAAAATTCATTCCAGCTGGTTCTGTAGTACTTGAAGGGAAAAAATGCGGTATTGTAACAACGGATACAATTAATGATTGGTTAGTTATTGGTTATACACCATTATCACTTTTTAATCCGAAAGAATCAGATTTCGCACGCTTAAAGTTAGGCGATAATATTAAATTTAGACCTATCAATGAAAATGAATTAGAAGTAGGAGCGTTTAAAGATGTCAATCATAATTGAAAAAAGTGGCTTATTCAGTAGCTTTCAGGACTTTGGTAGAAGGGGATATGAACATGATGGTGTAATTCCATGTGGTGCACTTGATACTTTAGCACATGAAATTGCTAATCGATTAGTTGCTAATGACAAGAATGAAGCAACTTTGGAAATGACTAATAAAATGGCAACGATTCGTTTTACAGAACCTACGCTGATTGCATTAGCAGGGGGTAATGTCAAAGCTTACACTGAGCATATGACTATATCTCCATATAAATTGTATTTGTTAGATAAAGGCGATGTTTTAAAGTTTAGAGAAACAAGTTATACATCGCGAGTGTATTTAGCTGTGGGAGGCGGATTTGAATTAGATGCATGGTTAGGATCTAACTCAACCGACTTTAATGTAAAAATTGGTGGTTTTAAAGGTAGAACATTACAAGATGGCGATGAAATAAAGCTTAAGAGAGATTATACAGCTCGTCATCATAAGTTATTTGAAAACCTTGCTCACACGAAACAAACAGATTGGGGTATTGATGGATACGCCTTGTCATTTAATTATATGTCTGATGTATTTCATGTCGTTAAAAATAAAGGTACGGAAGATTTTAAAGAAGATGCCATTCAAAGATTTGTGAAACATGATTATAAAGTAACGAGCAAAGCAAATCGCATGGGGATGATGCTTGAAGGTGAAAAAATCAAAGCCTTTTATGAAGATATGCCACCGTATCAGACTGTCAAAAAAGGAACGATACAAATTAAGCGTGATGGCACACCTATTATCTTATTAAATGATCATTATACGCTAGGTAGCTACCCGCAAATCGGTACAATCGCAAGTTATCATTTAACGAAATTAGCACAAAAACCGCAAGGATCACGTTTGAAATTTCAATTTATAGATATTTTAACGGCTGAAAAGAACCTTGTTAAGTATAGTAACTGGTTAAACCAATTATTCCATGGAATAGAATATAGAATGCAATTAGAAATGATGAAATAATATTTGGTACGTAGCTCATACTCGAGTCCGATGCAAATAATTTCCTCCTAATGTATAATGAAATAATACTGTGTTTTATCTGCGAAATGTATCATTTTCTAATTCGTTTCACAGTAAAATGAAAAGATAAAGTGTGTTTTTACTTGAATTTTGACTAAAATTACTCTATATTTATTAATTGAGCTATGCTTATTATTACAATTTGATTACAAATTTTAAATTTGTTAATTGAATGATAATATTAAATAAAGAAACTTACACAAGCAAATATGAGTTGTAGCCCAAAATACTTGTTAAATCAAAGTTGAAAGCTACAAGTAATGAAAATTATAAACTTGAATCTGAAAGTAATTACTATAATTATGACAATGTTAACTTTTAAACGCACTTATTAATTAACTACATAATGTTAATATCTAATTTATTCAAGTACTTTCGCAAGATTTATTATCTAAATAACGGGGGAAAGAATCATGAGTTCACAAAAAAAGAAAATTAGTCTTTTTGCGTTCTTCTTATTAACCGTAATAACGATTACCTTGAAGACGTATTTTTCTTATTATGTTGATTTTTCTTTAGGTGTTAAAGGTTTAGTACAAAACTTAATATTATTGATGAATCCTTATAGTTTAGTAGCACTGGTTTTAAGTGTGTTCCTATTCTTTAAAGGCAAAAAAGCATTTTGGTTCATGTTCATAGGCGGCTTCTTATTGACGTTCCTATTATATGCCAATGTTGTGTACTTTAGATTCTTCTCTGATTTTTTAACGTTTAGTACTTTAAACCAAGTAGGTAACGTAGAATCTATGGGTGGTGCGGTTAGTGCATCATTCAAATGGTATGACTTTGTTTATTTCATTGATACGTTAGTTTACTTATTCATTTTAATATTTAAAACAAAATGGTTAGACACAAAAGCATTTAGTAAGAAATTTGTTCCTGTCGTAATGGCAGCTTCAGTAGCATTATTCTTCTTAAACTTAGCTTTTGCTGAAACTGACAGACCAGAATTATTAACACGTACATTTGACCATAAATATTTAGTGAAATATTTAGGACCTTATAACTTTACAGTATACGATGGTGTTAAAACTATCGAAAATAATCAACAAAAAGCGTTAGCATCTGAAGATGACTTAACAAAAGTATTAAATTATACGAAACAACGTCAAACAGAGCCTAACCCAGAATATTATGGGGTGGCAAAGAAGAAAAATATTATTAAGATTCATTTAGAAAGTTTCCAAACCTTCTTAATTAATAAAAAGGTTAATGGTAAAGAAGTAACACCGTTTTTAAACAAATTATCAAGTGGGAAAGAGCAATTCACATACTTCCCTAACTTTTTCCATCAAACAGGTCAAGGTAAAACATCTGACTCTGAATTTACAATGGATAACAGTTTATACGGTTTACCGCAAGGTTCTGCCTTTTCATTAAAAGGAGATAATACGTATCAGTCATTACCAGCAATTTTAGATCAAAAGCAAGGCTACAAATCTGATGTCATGCACGGTGACTATAAAACATTCTGGAACAGAGACCAAGTATATAAACACTTTGGTATCGATAAATTCTATGATGCAACATACTATGACATGTCAGATAAAAACGTTGTAAACTTAGGCTTGAAAGACAAAATTTTCTTTAAAGATTCTGCTAATTATCAAGCTAAGATGAAATCACCATTCTATTCTCATTTAATTACATTGACTAACCACTATCCATTCACATTAGATGAAAAGGATGCGACTATTGAGAAGTCAAACACAGGTGATGCAACAGTTGATGGTTATATTCAAACAGCGCGTTATTTAGACGAAGCATTAGAAGAATATATTAATGACTTGAAGAAAAAAGGATTATATGACAATTCAGTGATTATGATTTATGGTGACCACTATGGTATCTCTGAAAACCATAACAATGCCATGGAAAAACTATTAGGTGAAAAAATCACACCAGCTAAATTTACAGATTTAAACAGAACTGGTTTCTGGATTAAAATCCCTGGTAAATCTGGTGGTATCAATAATGAATATGCTGGTCAAGTCGATGTAATGCCAACAATTTTACATTTGGCTGGTATAGATACGAAGAATTATTTAATGTTCGGTACTGATTTATTCTCTAAAGGTCATAATCAAGTAGTTCCATTCAGAAATGGTGACTTTATAACAAAAGATTATAAATATGTTAATGGTAAGATTTATTCTAATAAAAATAATGAACTCATAACTACTCAACCAGCTGATTTCGAAAAGAATAAAAAGCAAGTTGAAAAGGATCTCGAAATGAGTGACAACGTGCTTAATGGTGATTTGTTTAGATTCTACAAAAATCCAGACTTCAAAAAGGTAAATCCTTCGAAGTATAAATATGAAACAGGACCTAAAGCAAACTCTAAAAAATAATATTTAAACACGAACTCGGATTGATAAAATATCAATCCGGGTTTTATTATGTTCTTTTATATTATGTTTTACAGTATATGTGTTGATAAAAAGGTATATTATAAAAATCATTAGCATAGTCATCAAAGCCTTATCAAGTTTTATTTATAGTTGAAGCAACAATATATTAAATTATGACACTTAACGGTATCGATTTCTTTTGATTTCAAAAAGGTGTATAATGTATAGAACTGATTTAAGTACGTAGAGATTTCAACAGAAGAAGGAAGATGGGTATGGAAGCATATAAAATTGAACATTTAAATAAATCTTATGCCGATAAGACTATATTCGATAACCTAGATTTATCAATTTCAGAAGGTGAAAAAATAGGTTTGGTGGGCATAAATGGTACAGGGAAAAGTACGTTGTTAAAAGTAATTGGTGGTATTGATGATGATTTTACAGCCAATGTTATGCATCCAAATCAATATCGAATTCGATATTCGTCTCAGAAACAGGACCTTAATGAAGATATGACAGTTTTTGATGCAGTATTAAGTTCTGATACAACAACTTTACGCATCATCAAGCAATATGAGCAGGCAGTACAAGCTTATGCGGATGACCAAAGTGATAAATTGTTCAAGCGAATGATAGATGCGCAAGATGCTATGGATCAACATGATGCTTGGGACTATAACGCTGAAATTAAAACAATCCTCTCAAAACTAGGTATACATGATACTACTAAATACATTAAAGAATTATCCGGCGGACAACAAAAACGTGTTGTACTTGCTAAAACATTAATAGAACAACCAGATTTATTGTTATTAGATGAACCTACGAACCATTTAGACTTCGAATCAATCAGCTGGTTGATCAATTATGTGAAGCAATATCCTCATACAGTTTTATTCGTAACCCATGATCGATATTTTTTAAATGAAGTTTCCACTAGAATTATTGAACTAAACAGAGGTAAGTTAGCGTCATATCCTGGTAACTATGAATCTTATATTGAAATGCGCGCTGAAAGAGAAGTAACACTTCAAAAGCAACAACAAAAGCAACGAGCTTTATATAAGGAAGAACTTGCTTGGATGAGGGCTGGAGCTAAGGCTCGTACTACAAAGCAACAAGCTAGAATTAATCGATTTAATGACCTAGAAAATGAAGTTAACCAGCAATATAAAGACGATAAAGGTGAATTGAATCTTGCTTATTCAAGATTAGGTAAGCAAGTGTTCGAATTAGAAGACTTATCAAAGGCTATTAATGATAAAGTATTATTTGAACATCTGACGGAAATTATTCAAAAAGGTGAGCGTATTGGTGTTGTTGGGCCAAATGGAGCTGGTAAAACAACACTCTTAAATATTTTGAGTGGAGAAGACCAACAATTCGAAGGTAAATTGAAGACTGGGCAGACGGTTAAAGTAGCTTATTTTAAGCAAACAGATGAGACCCTGGATAGAGATATTCGTATGATTGATTATTTAAGAGAAGAAAGTGAGGTCGCAAAAGAAAAAGATGGAACCTCGGTATCTATTACACAACTTCTTGAACGATTTTTATTTCCAAGTGCAACTCATGGTAAAAAAGTTTATAAATTATCTGGTGGAGAGCAAAAGCGTTTGTATTTATTACGTCTACTCGTACACCAGCCAAATGTTCTGTTGTTAGATGAACCGACAAATGATTTAGATACTGAGACTTTAACAATACTTGAAGATTATATTCATACTTTCGGTGGTACAGTGATTACCGTAAGCCATGATCGCTACTTCTTAAATAAAGTTGCACAGTCATATTGGTTTATTCATGATGGTCAGATGGAAAAGATTATCGGAACTTTTGAAGATTATGAAAGTTATAAAAAATCATTAGATAAAAATAAATCCACATTGAAGCAACAATCTAAATCTTCTACAACTGTACGTAAGAAAAATGGTTTATCATATAAAGAAAAGTTAGAATATGAACAATTGATGAAACGCATAGAACAAGCGGAAGTAAGAATGGAAGAAATAGATGTGCTCATGATTGAGGCAAGTGCAGATTATGGGAAAATTAAAGAATTAAACGAAGAAAAAGAACAACTTGAAATTCAATATGATTTAGACATCACAAGATGGAGTGAGTTAGAAGAAATTAAAGAACAACAATAAGGGGTCAATTTATGATGCAACAAACATTATCGCATTACTTTGGGTATGAAACATTTCGACCAGGACAAGAAGAAATTATTAGCAAAGTATTAGACCATCGTAATGTGCTTGGTGTCTTACCAACTGGTGGAGGTAAGTCTATATGCTATCAAGTACCAGGTTTATTGTTAGGTGGTACAACAATTGTAATAAGTCCACTAATATCATTAATGAAAGATCAAGTGGATCAATTAAAAGCGATGGGAATTCAAGCTGCTTTTTTAAATAGTAGTTTGACTCAAAAAGAGCAACAACGTATTGAAAAAGCATTATCAAATGGAGAAATTCAATTTTTGTATGTTGCACCAGAACGATTTGAAAACCGATATTTTTTAAATATGCTTCAGCGTATAAAGATTCACTTAGTCGCGTTTGATGAAGCGCATTGTATTTCTAAATGGGGTCATGATTTCAGGCCGAGTTACCAAAATGTTATTTCAAAAGTATTTACGTTACCTCAAGATTTTACAATAATAGCGTTGACAGCAACTGCCACGGTTGAAGTACAGCAAGATATTAGAGAAAAGTTAAATATCGCTCAAACTGATCAAATTAAAACGAGTACTAAGCGTAGAAACTTAATTTTTAAAGTAAATCCTACTTATCAACGTCAAAAATTTATATTGGATTATATTAAAACACATGATGAAGATGCAGGTATTATTTATTGTTCTACACGTAAGCAAGTTGAAGAGCTTCAAGAAGCCTTAGAAAGTCAGAAAATTGAAAGTGTTATATATCATGCAGGTTTGAGCAATAAAGAAAGAGAAGAAGCGCAGAATGATTTCTTATTTGATCGTGTTAAAGTAGTCGTTGCTACAAATGCTTTTGGTATGGGTATTGATAAATCCAATGTACGTTTTGTTATTCATTATAATATGCCTGGAGATTTAGAATCTTATTATCAAGAAGCGGGTCGTGCAGGTCGTGACGGGTTGAAAAGTGAATGTATTTTGTTATTTAGCGAACGCGATATCAATTTACACGAGTATTTTATAACAGTCTCTCAAGCTGATGATGACTATAAAGATAAAATGGGCGAAAAGTTAACTAAAATGATTCAATATACAAAAACAAAAAAATGTCTAGAAGCAACAATTGTCCATTATTTTGAACCGAATGAAAAATTAGAAGAATGTGAACAATGTAGTAATTGTGTTCAACAAGATAAATCATATAATATGACACAAGAAGCTAAGATGATTATTAGTTGCATCGCTCGTATGAAACAACAAGAGAGTTATAGTGTTATCATTCAAGTGTTAAGAGGAGAGTCAACAGATTATATTAAGTATAAAGGTTATGACCAAATTTCAACCCATGGTTTAATGAAAGGTTACACAACATCAGAATTAAGTCACTTAATAGATGAATTAAGATTCAAAGGGTTCTTAAATGAAAATGACGAAATATTAATGTGTGATACTTCAATTAAAAAATTACTCAGTAATGAAGTAGAAGTATTCACAACACCATTTAAGCAAAAAGCGACTGAAAAAGTATTTATAAATACGGTTGAAGGGGTTGACCGAGTATTATTCAGTCAGTTGGTAGAAGTTCGTAAAAAGTTAAGTGACAAATTAACGATAGCACCTGTAAGTATATTTTCTGATTACACGTTGGAGGAATTTGCTAAACGTAAGCCTGCTTCGAAACAAGATATGATTAATATTGATGGCGTAGGTAGTTACAAATTAAAACATTATTGTCCAGCATTTTTAGAAACGATTCAAAATTATAAAGCCAAAGTATAGTGAAGGCACCTAGTAAGCATTCCTTGTTTTACTGGGTGTTTTTTTGAATTCAAGGTAAAATAACACTATTTCTTAACTGGAGATTACCTATTATTCATTATTTTGTTAAAAAAGTTCAAGGATAAATCATTTAAATTTGAAAATTGTAATAAACGTGGTTAAATAGGGAATACATACATATAATCTCGGTTTTATGCTATGAGAAAAAAAGAGGTGGCAAAGTGATTAAGTTTAAAAATGTAACTAAGCGTTATGGCAAACATGTTGCTGTCGATAACATTAGTTTCAATATTAATGAGGGTGAATTTTTTGTGCTAATTGGACCTTCAGGTTGTGGAAAAACTACGACATTAAAAATGATTAATCGACTCATTCACTTAAGTGAAGGTTATATTTATTTTAAAGATAAACCAATAAGTGATTATCCAGTATACGAAATGCGTTGGGATATTGGATACGTATTGCAGCAGATTGCATTATTCCCACATATGACGATCAAAGAAAATATTGCACAAGTGCCACAAATGAAAAAGTGGAAAGAAAAAGATATAGATAAAAGAGTAGATGAATTACTTGATATGGTTGGATTAGAACCTGAAAAATATAAAAACAGAAAACCTGATGAATTGTCAGGGGGGCAACGACAACGTGTAGGAGTTATACGTGCGTTAGCAGCTGATCCACCAGTTATTTTAATGGATGAACCGTTTAGTGCATTAGACCCAATCAGCCGAGAAAAACTTCAAGATGATTTAATTGAATTACAAACTAAAATTAAGAAGACAATCATATTTGTTACACATGATATTCAAGAGGCGATGAAACTTGGTGATAAGATTTGTCTTTTGAATGAAGGGCATATTGAACAAATTGACACACCAGAAGGATTTAAAAATAATCCTCAAAGTGAATTTGTTAAACAATTTATGGGTAGTCATTTAGAAGATGATGCGCCATGTGTTGAAGAGAACGCAATTATTCGTGACTTGGATATTATGAAACCAATCGATGAGGTTACATCTATGAGCGCTTATCCAATTGTTTATGACAATCAACCAATTGAAGTATTGTATCAACATTTATCAGAGAGCGAGCGTGTCATTGTCATGCAAGAAGATAGCGTAGGTCAATATGTTATTGATAGGAAAGATATCTTCAAATATTTGTCCCAGAAAAAGGAGGTAGCTCAACATGACTAACTTTTTCGACATATTGAGTGAACGTAAGGGGCAACTCTTTTCGACAATGATAGAACATATTCAAATATCATTTATTGCATTATTGATTGCAACTGCTATTGCGGTACCATTAGGTATTTTATTAACGAAGACTAAAACGATATCTGAAATCGTAATGAATATTGCGGCAATTCTTCAAACCATACCATCGTTGGCATTATTAGGTTTAATGATTCCTTTATTTGGTATCGGTCGTGTGCCAGCAATTATTGCACTTGTAGTGTATGCGTTGTTACCAATTTTAAGGAATACGTATACTGGAATTAAAGAAGTTGATCCATCACTCATTGAAGCGGCTAAAGGTATAGGTATGAAACCATTTAGACGTTTAACTAAAGTCGAACTTCCGATAGCAATGCCTGTTATAATGGCTGGTGTAAGAACGGCTATGGTATTAATTATAGGTACAGCGACACTAGCAGCATTAATTGGTGCAGGCGGACTAGGAGATTTAATTTTATTAGGTATAGACCGTAACAATGCGTCATTGATATTATTAGGTGCAATTCCAGCAGCCTTATTGGCAATTATATTTGATTTAATTTTAAGATTTATGGCTAAATTATCTTATAAAAAGTTATTGATGACGTTAGGTGTTATAGTGATGATTATTATACTGGCCATCGCTATTCCTATGTTTGCACAAAAAGGTGATAAAATTACGTTAGCTGGAAAGCTTGGCTCCGAGCCTTCGATTATTACAAATATGTATAAAATTTTAATAGAAGAAGAGACCAAAAATACTGTAGAAGTGAAAGATGGTATGGGGAAAACAGCATTTTTATTTAATGCTTTAAAATCTGATGATATAGATGGGTATTTAGAGTTTACTGGAACAGTTTTAGGTGAATTAACAAAAGAACCATTGAAGTCAAAAGAAGAGAAAAAAGTTTATGAACAAGCTAAGCAAAGTCTTGAAAAGAAATATCAAATGACTATGTTAAAACCAATGAAGTATAACAATACGTATGCTTTAGCTGTAAAACGTGATTTTGCTAAACAACATAATATACGTACAATTGGTGATTTAAATAAGGTTAAAGATCAACTTAAACCAGGATTTACATTGGAATTTAATGATCGTCCAGATGGTTACAAAGCTGTTCAAAAGGCTTATAATTTAAATTTAGATAACATACGTACAATGGAACCTAAGTTGAGATATCAAGCGATCAATAAAGGTAATATTAATTTAATAGATGCATATTCAACTGACGCTGAATTAAAACAATATGATATGGTTGTGTTAAAAGATGATAAGCACGTATTTCCACCATATCAAGGAGCACCATTATTTAAAGAAAGCTTTTTAAAGAAACATCCAGAAATTAAGAAACCGTTAAACAAACTAGAAAACAAAATATCTGATGAAGATATGCAAATGATGAACTATAAAGTAACAGTTAAAAATGAAGACCCATATACAGTTGCGAAAGATTATTTAAAAGCAAAAGGGTTAATCAAATAACGACCAACGCCACATAAGATGCGTAACACCAAATTATATCTTATGTGGCGTTGTTATATTTAAATCTATAATTATGTTCAATTTAAACATGCAATAATGATTAAAAAATATGACATGTTAAACACAATGTAAGCTATTATGATGTGAAAATAGTAGCATTGCATTTTAGAAACATAGAGCGATATAATGAATATAAGTTTTTTAAAATTTCAGTTAATTCTAAGGAGGTTGTTTTTATTATGAAAGAACAACTTAATCAACTATCAGCATATCAGCCTGGTTTATCTCCAAGGGCATTGAAAGAAAAGTATGGCATTGAAGGAGATTTATATAAACTTGCATCAAATGAAAATTTGTATGGACCATCGCCTAAAGTTAAAGAAGCGATATCAGCACATTTAGATGAGTTATATTATTATCCTGAAACAGGATCACCGACATTAAAAGCGGCGATTAGTAAACATTTAAATGTAGATCAATCACGCATTTTATTTGGTGCGGGATTAGATGAAGTTATATTAATGATTTCTAGAGCAGTATTAACGCCAGGGGATACTATTGTTACAAGTGAAGCGACATTCGGTCAATATTATCACAATGCGATTGTTGAATCAGCTAATGTGATACAAGTACCTTTAAAAGATGGTGGCTTCGATTTAGAAGGTATTTTAAAAGAAGTTAATGAAGATACGTCATTGGTATGGTTATGTAATCCAAATAATCCTACAGGTACATATTTTAATCATGAGAGCTTAGATTCGTTTTTATCTCAAGTACCTCCACATGTACCAGTAATTATAGATGAAGCTTATTTTGAATTTGTGACAGAAGAGGACTACCCGGATACACTTGCTTTGCAACAAAAATATGACAATGCTTTCTTATTACGTACATTTTCAAAGGCGTATGGATTAGCGGGTTTACGTGTAGGATATGTGGTAGCAAGTGAACATGCGATTGAAAAATGGAACATCATTAGACCACCATTTAATGTGACACGTATATCTGAATACGCAGCAGTTGCAGCACTTGAAGATCAACAATATTTAAAAGAGGTAACACATAAAAATAGTGTTGAACGCGAAAGATTTTATCAATTACCTCAAAGTGAGTATTTCTTGCCAAGTCAAACGAATTTTATATTTGTAAAAACAAAGCGGGTAAATGAACTTTATGAAGCACTTTTAAATGTAGGGTGTATTACGCGACCATTTCCAACTGGTGTTAGAATTACAATTGGTTTTAAAGAACAAAATGATAAAATGTTAGAAGTTTTATCAAA
>NZ_JACYHC010001016.1:0-10681 GCF_017152085.1 Staphylococcus sp. EG-SA-2 | reverse complement strand
TAATATCAAAATCGATTTCACCACGTCGTTTTCTCATTTGAATCAAACGATTAGATAAATCTTGTGCTAAATCTAACATAGGCGTAATTTCTTTATATTGTTCGCGAATGTTAGGATCCTTTTCAGTAATAATCTGATTTACCGCATCATACGTCATTCGATAATCAGAATGTATAACACTATCAAAAATTTCATGTTTAACAACGCGACCACTAGCATCGATTTCCATGCGACAGCTTAACGTTAAACGATCAACATGAGGATTTAATGAACAAATACCATTGCTTAATCGATGTGGAATCATCGGAATCACACGGTCAACAAGATATACACTTGTCGCTCTATCATAAGCTTCTTTATCTAAAGCTGAATCTTCAGTTACATAATAACTGACATCAGCAATACTTACAGTCAACTGCGTATTACCGTTCGCTAACTTTTTAACACTAATTGCGTCATCTAAGTCTTTAGCATCAGCACCATCAATTGTGATTGTCAATTCATCACGTAAATCATGACGGCCTTTAATTTCAGTATTTTCAATATGATCAGGTACTGCTTCAGCTTCTTGTAACACTTCATCAGGAAATTCAATTTCTATGCCATGTTGATAGATAATAGATAAAATATCTACGCCAGGATCATTTTTATGTCCTAAAATAGCAGAAATATGTCCTTCTGGATTATCTGAACCATCAGCATATTTAGTAATTTGAACAAGTACCTTATGCCCATCTACTGCACCTAAACTTTGTCCTTTAGGAATGAAAATATCTTGCATAATACGTTTATCATCTGGAATAACAAATCCGAAATGTCTAGCTTCACTATACGTACCAACAACTTGAGTTACTGAATGCTTCTCAATCGACTTAACTTCCCCTTCAATTTTACCTTTATGTTCACCTTTAGATTGATGTATTTCTACAATTACAGTATCTCCATCTAAGGCACGATTAATTTTTGTTGGGGGAATAAATATATCTTCCATATCCTCATCTTCAGGTCTTAAGAATGCAAAGCCTTTTTTATTTTGACTTAACGTTCCCTTTATCAATTTTGAATGACCTTTTGAACTATGCTTTTTTTGATATCTGTCTGTTTTTGTACGTTCAATTAATCCTGATTGTTCTAATTCTACGAGCACCTTAATTAAATCTCTAAATGAGTCGGCACTACTTAAACCTAATGCATCTTGAAAATCTGACACTGACATAGGTTCATATTCAGGTTGATTAATAATCTCTTCTATTGATTGCTTTAAATTCATTATGCCCCTCCTTTCTAATGTTAAAATCTCTTTTTATTCTGACCAGTCTAATGACTCTAAAAATTGATAAATATCTTCAAATACTTGTTCTTTTTCTTTATCAATCGTAATAACATGTCCTGATTGACTATACCACTTGATGTCTTTGTCATCAGAATCTACATGGTCATATATATAATTTGCGGATTGTGGATCAATCATATTGTCGTTTTCTACTTGAATCACTAAAATTGGGTCAAATACCTCATCAACTTGATCTTTAATCGTATCTAATGCTTCACTTAGTTCTTTTAAAGTTTCAGTTGGTTTAAAATGATCCATTTCATTATCAATAGTCTCTTGATTTTTACCTTCATACTTTTTAAAATTACGTGCATACTCTAAAAAGCCTTCATAAATGGCACCTTCAGTTTTGCCACCCATTGGTGCACACATCGTTACAATACCCTTTACATCTCTATTTAAGCTTAATTTTAAAGCAAAATCCCCACCTAATGATAGACCAGCAACAACAATTTCATCATAACCTTGTTCAACAAGATAATCATAACCATCTAACGCATCTTTAAACCAAACGAAAGGACTAGATTTCAGTATTTCCTCTGGTGGTGCCGCGTGACCTTCATATTGTGGTGCATACGAAGTATATCCCTTTTTTTGTAAAAATCGACCTAATTGACGTACATCAGACGAATTGCCTGTAAATCCATGTAATAATAACACGGCACGTTTGCCTTCTTCAAAAAAGAAAGGTTTTGGTAATTTTATCTGCATAAATCTAACGCTCCCTTTGCATACTTAACTAGGCTATATATTTTACATAGCTTATTGTTAAACTATTACATTCTTAATTATAAATAAAAAAGCCCGACATTTACATCGCCGGACCTTACATACCAAGATAACTTATGCAAATCATAAGTACAAAAAATAATATTGATAAAATAATTGTTAATCTATTTAAGAATAAATCGACGCCACGTTGTTTTTGTTTACCGAATAACTGCTCAGCACCACCACTGATGGCACCTGAAAGTCCACTGCTTTTACCTTCTTGGAGTAGTACAACAGTTATTAATGCAATACAATCAATGATTAATAATACGATTAAAAATGTATGCATAAATTGTCCTCCGTTCCTTATATACGACAAGTAGTATATCATATTTTTATTGTTAAAATCAATTTTCTAGCGATTAAATGTACTTTTACGTTTGATAGAAACAACAAGCATATAAATCGCTAATGCAACCGAACCTATAATAACGATTAAAATTGGCAATGTTAAGTACGCACCGTGTGCAGCTTTTATTGCTTGAATTGTGATTGATAAATTAATCAACGTAAACAAACTATTTGATACATAAACTGCAAACATAAACCACCACACATAAGTATGTCGATTCCAAAAAGTGATGAAGCCTGCTAGATAAGCCAAAATATACATAATACCAGTGAATCTAAAGCTGTTTAAAATGTAATCAATCGCTTTATCTGAAGTGTTTTGATTCGTTAAATTAAGTAATGCTTTGGCAGTCGCATTATCCAACGAAACAAAGTAATGAATAATCAATAATATTGAGAATACGATTGATGCAGTTGCAATAAAGCGTCCTGTTTTAATTTCTTTATTCGTTCTATCAGCCATTTGTTTACTCCTCATATATTTAAATACGTTCTATAAAACCTTTATTTAATTTTACCTTTTAATAAAAGTGAATACCCTGTCATACAATATTCATTTCAACATAAATTTATTATACCAGTTTAAGAATACAAGTTAAATATGTGTTATTAGTTACCTCATGATTATTAGTCTGTTATGAATAATACTTCAAAATAAAAAACCTACCACAGTCTCAACTCTGTGGCAGGTTATAAATACAAGCGTGAACTTTTTAAGCGTGAACTCAAAAACTTTATTCAATTTATACCGACATAATAATCCTCAACTAAAATTATGGCAGTACTTAATGTTTAAAATGATTATTTATCTA
The DNA here is from genome assembly GCF_017152085.1 of Staphylococcus sp. EG-SA-2. NCBI lineage: Bacteria > Bacillati > Bacillota > Bacilli > Caryophanales > Staphylococcaceae > Staphylococcus > Staphylococcus sp. EG-SA-2. The sequence goes on along the minus strand of NZ_JACYHC010001016.1, from coordinate 7,414 downwards.
AGTTATAGAATGATTTGATACCGTCATATTTAGCAGTTTCAAATAATTCATCTTCGATACGTAATAATTGATTGTATTTAGCAATACGGTCAGTACGTGATAATGAACCAGTTTTAATTTGACCAGCGTTTGTAGCAACAGCAATATCAGCAATTGTTGTATCTTCTGTTTCACCTGAACGGTGAGAAACTACTGCTGTGTAACCAGCTTTTTGAGCCATTTCGATTGCATCAAATGTTTCAGTTAATGTACCGATTTGGTTAACTTTAATTAAGATTGAGTTACCAATTCCGTTTTCAATACCTTTTGCTAAAATTTCAGTGTTTGTTACGAATAAATCGTCACCTACTAATTGTACACGGTCACCGATACGTTCTGTAAGTTGTTTCCAACCATCCCAGTCGTTTTCGTCCATACCGTCTTCAATTGTAATGATAGGATATTTGTCTACTAATTGTTCTAAGTAGTCAACTTGTTCTGCAGCTGTACGTTTTGCACCGTGTTCGCCTTCGAACTTACTGTAGTCATATACACCATTTTCATAGAATTCTGATGATGCACAGTCAAATCCTAAGAATACTTCTTCACCTGGTTTGTAACCAGCTGCTTCGATTGCTTGGATAATTGTTTCAACAGCATCTTCAGTACCTTCAAATTTAGGAGCGAAACCACCTTCGTCACCTACTGCAGTTTCTAAACCACGTTTGCTTAAAATTGATTTTAAGTTGTGGAAAATTTCAGTACCCCAACGTAATGATTCTTTGAACGTTGTAGCACCTACAGGTAAAATCATGAATTCTTGGAATGCAATTGGAGCATCTGAGTGAGAACCACCATTAACGATGTTCATCATTGGTACTGGTAACTGCTTACCATTAAATCCACCTAAATATTTGTAAAGTGGTTGACCTAATAAGTCAGCTGCTGCACGTGCTACTGCGATAGATACACCTAAAATAGCATTTGCACCTAATTTACCTTTGTTTGGAGTACCGTCTAATGCGATCATCATTTTATCAATAGATACTTGATCTAATACTGAAAATTCACCTTCAATAATTTCTGGTGCGATGATTTCATTAACGTTTTCAACTGCTTTAGTAACACCTTTACCTAAATAACGTGATTTGTCTCCATCACGTAATTCAACAGCTTCGTGTTCACCAGTTGAAGCACCTGATGGTACTAATGCACGACCAAATGCGCCACTTTCAGTTAATACTTCTACTTCAACAGTTGGGTTACCACGAGAGTCTAAGACTTCGCGAGCGTAAACATCTGTAATAATTGGCATGTTTATAATCTCCTTTAAATAGTTATTCTATAATTATTATAGCTTTATTCTTTCATTTAACAAAATGATATTACTATTATTTTCAAAAAATAAGTGTCATTAAGCGTTTACTTAACATCTTTTACAATATTAGTGTTTAATTAAAGATTCACCTGTCATGTCTTCAGGTTGTTCTACATTTAATAAATCTAATAATGTAGGTGCTAAGTCACCTAAGCGACCAGTTTCTCGAAGTGTAACGCCTTCTTTTGTTACAATCACTGGTACTGGGTTCGTTGTATGCGTAGTCATTGGTTGATCATCATCCGTCAATACTTGATCAGAGTTACCATGGTCAGCAGTAATAATTGCATAACCGTCCATGTCTAAAATCTTATCAACGACTTCACCTAAACATTCATCAACCGCTTCGATTGCTTTGATTGTCGGCTCAAGCATACCACTATGTCCAACCATATCAGGGTTAGCAAAGTTTAAAATAATTAAGTCCAAGTCACCTTTATTTAACTCTTCTAATAATGCATCTTTAACTTCATAAGCACTCATTTCTGGTTTCAAGTCATACGTTGCAACTTTAGGTGAATCAATTAAACGACGGCGTTCACCTTTAAATTCCTCGTTACGTCCACCACTCATAAAGTAAGTAACGTGAGGATATTTTTCAGTTTCTGCAATACGTAATTGTGTTAAATTGTTATTTTGTGCAATTTCACCAATTGTATTATTTAAATCAACTTTTTCGAAAACGATAGCCGCATCGATATTGTCGTTATACTTAGTGAATGTTGCATAGAATAAGTCTTTAACTTGTTCAACTTTAAAGCCTTCGAATGCTCTGTTCGCAAAAATTTCCGATAATTGTGCTGCTCTATCAGGTCGGAAATTATAGAAGATCACTGCATCTCCATCATTAACACCGTCATTTTGATTCTCAACGATGAATGGTACTACGAATTCGTCAGTTAAGCCCTCATTATAGCTTGCTTCTACACCTTCTTTGGCAGTTGCATAAGTTGGGGCATCAAAATTACGAATAGCATTGTAAGCTTTTTCTTCACGTTCCCAACGTTTGTCACGGTCCATTGCATAATAACGACCAGACACAGATGCAAATTGACCAATGCCTAATTCATTGAATTTAGCTTCAGTCTCTTCGATGTATTTCAAAGCGGATTTTTGATCTACGTCACGACCATCTAAAAATGCGTGTACGTAAACTTTTTCAACACCTTGTTTTTTAGCAAGTTCTAACAAAGCAAATAAATGTTTGTAATGACTGTGCACACCACCGTCAGACAATAAACCAAAGATGTGTAACGCTGAATCATGTGAATTCACGTGTGCAATTGCATTATTTAAAACATCATTTTCAAAGAAATCACCGTCTTCAATTGATTTATTGATTCGAGTTAAACTTTGATAAACGATACGTCCTGCACCGATATTCATATGACCAACTTCTGAGTTACCCATTTGTCCTTCAGGTAGTCCAACATCTAAGCCACTCGCTTCGATTTGAGTCGTTGGATATTTGTTGTAATAACGATCAAAATTAGGCTTGTTTGCTAATTTTACCGCATTACCATGTTCGCTTTCGCGGTTCGCAAAACCATCTAAAATAATTAACGCAGTTGGTTTCTTAGCCATGATTATTTTGCACCTTCTAACAATTGTACGAAATCTTCAACTTTAAGTGATGCGCCACCTACTAATGCCCCATCAATATCAGTTTGTGCCATGTATTCTTTAATGTTGTTAGGTTTAACACTACCACCATATTGAATACGAGTTGCTTCTGATACTTCTTTGCTTGATAAGTCAGCAATAGTTTGACGTACAAATGCACACATTTCATTTGCATCTTCAGATGTTGATGATTTACCAGTTCCGATTGCCCAGATTGGCTCATAAGCAATTACAACTGATTTAAGTTGATCTTCAGATAAACCTGCAACAGCTTTCTTAACTTGCTCACCTACAACATCGTTAGCTTTACCACTTTCACGCTCTTCGTCTGTTTCACCAACACAAATAATTGGAGTCATTCCATGTTTGAAAATAGCGTGCGCTTTTTTGTTAATTTCTTCATCTGTTTCGTGGAATAATTCACGACGTTCAGAATGACCGATAACAACGTATTTAACGCCTAAATCTGCTAATGCAACTGGAGACGTTTCACCTGTGAACGCACCATTATCTTCGAAATACGTATTTTGAGCACCGATTTCTAAACCTTGTGCTTTTCCTTCTTTAACTGCAGTAGTTAATGCATCTAATTGAATTGCTGGTGCACAAATTACTGATTCTACTTCTTTTGAATCTGGTAATGTTGGTAATGCATTGACGAAGTCTTTTGCTTCTTGTACTGTTTTGTTCATTTTCCAGTTACCAGCTATAATTGGTGTTCTCATTAAAGACACTCCTTGTTTTGTAAATATTTTTGAAAAGTGATGAAACACGATGTCATCTTGTGACTGTTTTCCCGTAACAATGTTAAACAAACATGCCACATCACTTTAAACTATCACTTTATTATTTATTATTGATTGCTTTGATACCAGGCAATTCTTTACCTTCTAGGTACTCTAATGACGCGCCGCCACCAGTTGAAATATGAGTGAAGTCATTTTCAAAACCTAAAGAGATTGCTGCTGCAGCTGAATCACCGCCACCGATAATCGTAATTGCATCTTTAAGGTTTGCAATTGCTTTACATACACCAATTGTACCTTGTGCAAAGTTACTGAACTCGAATACACCCATAGGTCCATTCCATACAACAGTGTGCGCACCTTCTAATTCATCTGCAAATAATTTTACAGTGTTTGGTCCAATATCCATACCTTCTTGGTCTGCTGGAATTGAATCAGATGGTACTACAGTGATTTTGGCATCATTAGAAAATTCTTTAGCAACTTTAGTGTCTACTGGTAATACAATTTTATCACCATGTTTTTCTAATAAATCTTTTGCGAAGTCGATTTTATCTTCTTCTAATAATGAAATACCAATTTCTTTACCTTGCGCTTTTAAGAAAGTATAAGCCATACCTCCGCCGATGATAATTTTATCAGCTATGTTAACTAAGTTTTTGATGACATTAATTTTGTCAGATACTTTTGCTCCACCTAAAATAGCAACAACTGGTTTATGTGGATCGTTAACTACGCCACCAATAAACTTAATTTCTTTATCCATTAAGAATCCAGCTGCAGTTTCTAAATGTGTAGAAATACCAACATTAGATGCATGCTCACGATGCGCAGTACCAAAAGCATCATTTACAAACACATCACCTAAAGATGCCCAGTATTTACCTAATTCTGGATCATTTTTAGATTCTTTTTTACCGTCTAAATCTTCATAACGTGTATTTTCAACTAATAATACGTCGCCTTCTTTAAGGTCTTTAATAGCAGCTTCAAGTTTTTCGCCGCGTGTTTCTGGTACGAAAACAACTTCTTTATCTAATTTCTTAGATAAGTCTTCAGCAACTGGACGTAAAGTTAATTTTGCTTTATCACTTTCTTCTTTCACTTTACCTAAATGTGAAAATAGTACGATTTTACCACCTTGTTCGATGATGTATTGAATTGTAGGTAAAGCTTGAACGATACGGTTGTCATTAGTAATTTCACCGTCTTTTAAAGGTACGTTAAAATCAGCACGTACTAGGACTGTTTTACCTTTAAGATCTAAATCAGAAACAATTTTTTTAGCCATGGTGTTTCCTCCTTGTAATTAGGAAATTTTATATAAAAATAAGCGGAGAAGCGTTTGTGCTCCCCGCTTACTCATAAGCTTTAATTAATGCTAAATAGTTCTGAGCACTAGCGTATTTGAATAAAAACTATACTAAAATTATTTAGAAAGTTCAGCTAAGTATGCTAATGTACGAACTAATTGTGCAGTATATGACATTTCGTTATCATACCAAGCTGCAACTTTAACTAATTGACGGTCGCCAACTGACATTACACGAGTTTGTGTAGCGTCGAATAATGAACCGTAAGTCATACCTACAACGTCTGAAGAAACGATTTCGTCTTCAGTGTAACCGAATGATTCGTTTGAAGCATTTTTCATAGCTTCGTTAACTTGTTCAACTGTTACGTCTTGTTTTTCTAATACTACTGTTAATTCAGTTAATGAACCTGTAGCTACAGGAACACGTTGTGCACCACCATCTAATTTACCATCGATTTCAGGAATAACTTTACCGATAGCTTTAGCAGCACCTGTTGAGTTAGGGATGATGTTTTCTGCCGCTGCACGAGCACGACGTTTGTCACCTTTTCTGTGAGGTGCGTCTTGTGTATTTTGATCACCTGTGTAAGCGTGAATTGTAGTCATTAAACCTTCAACTAAACCAAAGTCATCGTTTAAAACTTTAGCAACTGGTGCTAATGAGTTTGTAGTACATGAAGCACCTGAAACAACTGTTTCAGAACCGTCTAACTCTTGGTGGTTAGTGTTGAATACGATTGTTTTTAAGTCACCAGTAGCTGGTGCTGAGATTAATACTTTTTTAGCGCCTGCTTCAATATGAGCTTGTGCTTTATCTTTATCAGTGTAGAAACCAGTACATTCTAACACTACATCGATATTTAAGTCTTTCCAAGGTAATTTGCTTGCATCTGGTTCACTGAATGATTTAACTTCTTTACCATTTACGCGGAAACCACCATCAACTACCTCTACTTCACCTGTGAAACGACCTTGCATAGTGTCATATTTTAATAAATGCGCTAACATGTCGTCATCTGTTAAGTCGTTTACTGCTACAACTTCAAGACCTTCTACTTCTTGAATTCTTCTGAATGCTAAACGACCAATTCTACCAAAACCATTAATTGCTACTTTTACTGCCATTATAATGGCCTCCTTTAAAATGATATTTAAAAAGTATTAAACTTTTTATCTCTTATTCAAGTATTATCTTTGCTGCGGCTTCATCAGTGATTAACACTGTATTCTTGGGTGCAATCGTCAAGTATGCTTTAATTGCTTCACCTTTCGATTTGCCTCCTGCAACTGCAAAAATAAAGTCTTTTGATTCAAGGTCTTCTAATTGAAGTCCAATTGTTTTAACCTTATGGACAATTTGACCTTGTGTATCAAAATAATAACCAAATGCCTCTCCGACAGCTTGATGATGTTGAAGTTGTTCAATGACCTTTTCAGGTGATTGACGTCGATGCGCCATCTTCAGCGCATCACCAATGCCGTGTAATATAACGTTTGCTTGTTTAATTTTGTCTAAAGTGTTTATGACTGATGGCTCTAACAACAATGTGTTATATGTTGTTTCACTGACATTATCAGGTACATACATCGTCGTATAATAACCGCCAGCTTGTTGTGCCATACTGGCTGCAATTGTGTTTGCCTGAAAGACAACATTTTCGCCTAGTCCACCTCTGGCTGGTACGAAGAATACATTATATGGTAATAAATGAATTGCTTCACTAACACATGCCATCGTGGATCCGCCAGTTACAGCAACTATCGCGTCTTCTTGTAATATGCCTTCAAGTAATTGACCTGCTTGTCTACCTAATTCTGTTTTAACAGATTGACTATTATCAGCATCACCAGGAACAACATGAACTTCCTTAATTTGAAATTTATTCTTAATACCTTCTGACAGACGATTATCATCTGCATAGATATCAAAGTAACCTTTCAATTGCGAAATCAGTTGCTCACCTTCAGCTGTAATTTCCATTCCGGTAGGCTTAACTTTTATCAAATCTTGTTTCTTAAGCATATCTGTTTCAGAACGCAGTACACGTTCAGTCATATCCATATGTTCGCTTAAACTTCGACGTCCGACAGGCTGATTTTTTGAGATAGTAGTAAGAATAGAAAAACGTTTATACATTTTATCTATGAGATCCGGTATAAGCTTTTGCTGTGCTTGCAATAAGTCTTTCACTACTACCTCCTCCTTATATTTATAAATGTAAATAAGGATATGTCACAACCAGTGGTTGCCTTTTTAAGTCCCGCGTGGGACAAAAATTAACCTCTTTACACTTGCAATAGTACTATTCTATTTCAAAAATTGCAAGCATAAAACTTAAATTTTCTAAATAATTTGATAAAGCGCTTGCAATA